>MIBM01000201.1:1516-8047 GCA_001830645.1 Spirochaetes bacterium RIFOXYC1_FULL_54_7 | reverse complement strand
TCCAGGAATCGAAGCGCCGGTGCTGTACTGGACGCCATCCATAGCCCCATCGGGTCTGGAGTTCTACACTGGAAGCGCCTTCCCTGCCTGGCAAGGAGACCTTCTGGCAGGTTCCCTGATCGGCCAGAAACTGGTGCGTATCAGATTGTCCGGAGATCGTGTGACAGGACAGGATATCCTGCTGGATGGCCAGCTTGGCCGCATCCGGGATGTACGTGTAGGCCCGGACGGGCTGGTCTACCTGTTGACCGACGAGCGCAACGGTGGTCTGTTCAGGCTGGAACCCCTGCCGTGATCCTGAATATTCCTGCTTTCCGCAGGCGCCTATGATCCCTCGCACGTAGACTCCTTTGGGTTTATACTGAAAGGAGACCGTGTCATGGGAGATCCAGCCTTGAAGAATGAAGGGTATTTTACCTACAAGGACTATGTGTCCTGGCCGGACGACGAGCGATGGGAACTGGTGGATGGGGTGCCCATGGCCATGGCTGCCCCGAGTGTGACGCACCAGCGGATACTAGGGATTTTGTTCAAGGTGTTTTCGGATTATCTTGAAGACAAACCCTGTGAGGTTCTGTTCGCACCCCTTGATGTCCTCATACCCGATGGGGATGAGGACGACGACGACATAGACACGGTAGTTCAACCGGATATCATGGTGTTCTGCGACCGGGACAAACTGCTAAGGAAATATGCCAGGGGTGCACCCGAACTGGTGGTTGAGATCTTGTCGCCATCCACATCGAAATGGGACCAGAATGACAAGTTCAGGCGTTACGAGCGGTCCGGGGTAAGGGAATACTGGGTTATAGACCCCCTGGGTCGATGGCTGTGCGTGTATGCAAGCGGTCCGGATGGAAAGTTCGGCAAAGGTGAGCTCTATGAAGTCCCCTGGTCCAAAAAAATGGTGAGCTCGACGGTTCTGGAAGGGTTTTCCCTGGACCCTGCGCGGATCTTTGCGGAAAAATGACTGGCCAGAGCAGTTTTCCTGAGCAGGTCTTAGTCTTCCAATGGACTCCCTGTTCCAGTTTCCAGATGCTTCAAAACTTCCTCTGCCGCGGCCCTCTCGTCATCCAGACCAAGCTCATCACAGGCATCCCGCAGGTTGAACAGGGCATCGTAGTAACCGCGTCTGGCTGCTGTGGCCTTGGCAAACAGCTCCCTGGCTGTGGCGTAGTCCTTGCGGCCGAAGTAGATAACGCCAAGGTTGTTGAGGGCCTCGGGGTGCCGGGGTTGCAGGGCCAAGGCACGCTGGTAAATGGCCTCTGCTTCTGTTTCCTGGCCAAGCTCGAAGAGGGCCAGGCCCAGGTTGGCCAGCACGTCGGCATCCTCACCACCCAAGGCCAGAGCCTCGGTAAAAGCATGTCTGGCGTCCCGGGCACGGCCGTCGCGCAAGCGGGCCAAACCCAGGTTGAAGGCCAGGTCGGCAGAAGTCGGATCAGAACGGCGGGCTGCCGCAAAGGCGACCGCGGCTTCCTCGTAGCGACCAGCCTCCAGATTTTCGATACCGCGCAGGGCGGCTTCCTCGGCCTCGTTCATGTAAGTCTGGTCAAGGCTGGAGCCCGAACAGCGGCGGCAGGAAGATGCCGGCCGCAACAAGCGCCGCCGCTGGCAGGACGACGAGCAGGGTGATATCCGCCACTACACCGGCCTTTTTCCAGCCCGACAAGGCATTTGCCAGAAACACGGTAGCAATGCCAGCTCCGAGGTTAAGGACATTGAAGGACAGGAACGGTACCTGGTGGGCAAGTCTGTACAGCCAGTGCAAGAACCCTATGTCCAAGGCGCATGAAAAATAGATGAAACTGAGTGCGTACCCCAGCAGCACCGGCGTGTAGCGTTGGTCGGAACCAAAGAAGACCCGAAGGAAGAGCAAGGCATAAAAATATGCAACCAAGGCGATGGGTGAACCCCAGGTGCCCAGACCCTCGGAAATGAAACCCTGCGCTTGTGGGTAGCCAGCCATTGCCAGAATCGGTGGGACTAGTAGCCCAAAGGCTATCCATCCTACAAGGTTGAACGCTTTCTGCCTGAATCCACCAACCGGTTTGTCCCCGGCAACGGCTAAAGGCTCCCCGGCTTTCTTCATTTCAGTCTCCGTTCCTCAGGCCCAGCTTATGGGGTGTGTTGGAAATGACACCCTCGCAACCAATGGCAAGCATGCGCCTTGCTATGTCCGGATTGTCAACAGTCCACGGAAGTACCGGCCGGCCGCCAATGGCACGACCAAAAGCCATCCGTGCCTTGGTAGGTATGACATGATCTGGTTTCAGGAAATCGGCTCCAGCTATCCAGCGGCCTTCGCCTCGGCGAAGATACCAAGGGATATCGGAATCGGCGCAGTAGATGATGGCCGTGGGGATCTCCGGGCAGGTAGCCTTGAACTTGGCCAGCATGACAGGGTTGAAGGATGACACGACCACCCTGTCTGCTTCCATTTTAAAATCGTCCAGAAGACGGGCCAGCAAGGCTTCCAGATGGCCATCGGTGTTGTCCCTGCTTTTCATCTCAATATCGAAGTAGAAATCCGAACCGTGTTCCTCCAGCAGTTCGGAGAGCAAGGGGATGCGTTCGCCTGAGTACCTGGGATCCTTCCAGGCACCTACATCCAGAGCCTTGAGCTGGTCCCAACCTGATTGGGCTATGGTTAGCGTGGTGCCAGGGCAGGTACGGGCTGTAGTATCGTCATGGGCTACCACCAGCTTGTCGTCTGTAGTCAGGTGTATGTCCAGTTCGATGCCCGGAATGCCATAGTCTTTGGCCAGCCTGAAGGCCGCCATGGTGTTCTCGGGGGCTTCGGAAGAGAGGCCGCGGTGTGCGAACAATAGTGGCCGGGCTTGTCCCGGTAGCGGTGCAAGGCGCTTGACCATGTCAGTTTTCTTCCTTGTCATGATTCTGCGAATCGTTGGTCTGTGGATCATCGTTGCTGTGTGGTTTGTCGTCCTGTGCAGTCTGTGATAGCGAGCGTTTTAGGGCGGCCAGGGCATCTTCTTCTCCCAAGGACGACGTCCCAAGGGATGCAAGCTCGCGTTCCAGTTCCGGCGAAGGCCCTCCCAAGGCCTCGCCGGTGGCCATCTGGAGCTGGGCCAGCAGCAGGTCCGCATCCACTGACCGCTCCGAGGCCGTGGCAAGTGGCAACCGTTCCTTGAGCCTTGCCACCTTGGCGGACAGTTCGGCCCGTTCAGACTCCAGGGCCGAGCGCTTGGCGCTGAGTTCGTCCACCTTGGCACGGGCGGCGGCCTCCAGTCCGGTGGCTGCCTTGGCTGCCGCCAGCTCGGCCCGCTTGTTCCACAAGGCCAGATCCTGGTCCACAGCCGCCAAGGCCCTTTCGGTTGACTTCAAGGTGGTTATGAATTCCAGGACATAAGCCCGCGCCTCGGCGGCCGAAAGCCCCTTGAGGTCTGTATCGTCCATCTAGTGCCGTTCCTTACTGCTTGAGGCTCACGCCGAGGCCGACCTGCAAGCTGCCGTAGTTGCCGAGGCTTTGGAATATGTCACCGAATATTCCAAGCATGAAATCCGCCTGGACTTCGACGAATATCTTCATGTCTCTGGTAACCAGTAGTGAGGCAAAACCACCTCCGGACAGACCGTAATGGGTGAACCACTCCTTGTCGTCATCGGCAAGCTCTTCTTCCAGGAACTGGACAATGATGTTGCTGCCGCCTGCCACGCCCACACGGCCACCGAATTCAAGGCGGCGCAGGTACATGCTGTACTGAAGGCCGGCAATGATGTTCAGGGGTACTATCATGTCAAGGTCAAGTACTGCCTCGATGGCCGCAAAGGGCTTGAGGTTGTAGAAGCCCCTGGTCAATTCACCCCGGGCCCCGATCATGAAGCCCAGCGCGTTGTCGTACGGATGTTCGTAGAAGGATAGGGCATGGGCATACAGATCCAGATCGACGCCGAGCCTTGGAATCTCCCTCAGTTGCACGTCTTTTTCAAGCGGAATCCCTGAGTACCGCAACGTACCCCTGGAGCGGGTGGTGCCGACTTCATTTATCAGAATGAGGCCTACTTCACGCTCGTCCAGGAGGCCTTCAAGGACGACGCTTTCTATGATGGCGTACTCGTCGCCCACTTTCACTCCCATGTCCTTGCCAAGCTGCATGTCCACGGTGCTGCCCGATGCCGCCAGAACTCTGGTTACATTCTGGAAGGCTGAAACCTTGCGTATCTCGAACTGCAACTGCATGGGTATGCCGTCTATGGCGCTCTGGATGGACTTGTACTGGGTCTCCCGGCTGGAACCCGAGGTCTCGACGTCTGCGAGCCCTATCATGGTGCCGCTGGCTACATCAATGAAGGTGACATTGGTCTTGATATCCGTTTCCCAGTCCTGGTTTACCAGTTGGCTGTTGAAGCTGGTTACCACCGGAACAGCGATGATGAAGGCCCCGGTCAGCTTGTTGAAATCTGCCTCGGTGAGAAATTCCTCGCCGAACTGGTATTTTTCAGGCATGACAAAATTTGCTTCCTTGGTCTGCCTGAGCACCTTGATGAACTCTTCCACGTCCTTGGCGGCAAAGCGTTTCTCCATGCCGAAGATGGTGAAACGACCGAGGTCAAGGAAGACACGCTGGATGTCTACATCGATGGTACCGAGGGTTTCTAGCGGAATGTTCCACCCATAGTAGCCAAGAGCGAAGATGGCTATTTCTTTTTTCCCGCTGACCTGGACCTGGGCAAAGGCGTTTGCCCCTGTTAGTACGAGTACGAATGCGGCAACAACCGCGATTATGCTGCGTTTCATCGGACCTCCTGTTGCTTGACGGAAGGCCATGAAGGCCTCCGTTTATCGTATAATCTTCACGCAATGCCGGTGCTGTGTCAATGCAGCCTTGCTAAGCAAGTACCTTGCTTGGGCCTTGCCTTGCCGGCAGGGCGCGCGCTATCGTCTGGCGTATGGCCAGTTCATACCTTGATATGGAAGATGATATAGCTGCTCTTGCAACTCCCCAGGGCCAGGGGGCCCTGGCGGTGGTCAGGGTCTGTGGTCCTGGTAGCGTAGTCCGCATGGCCCGGGCTTTCAGCCGGCCGGAAGCCCTGCAGGCGGCACCGGGCCACACTGCAGTGGTGGGGCATGTGCTGGGGGCGGATGGAGCGGCGGTGGACGAGGCGGTCTTGCTGGTATTCAAGGGTCCTGCCAGCTATACCGGCCAGGATGGTGTGGACCTCAGCTGTCATGGTGGTCCGGCCAGCGCAACCCGGGTCCTTGCCGCACTGGAGATTGTCGGCTTCCGCCCTGCCCTGCCCGGAGAGTTTACCTTCAGGGCCTTTGCAGGCGGCAAGCTGGATCTGGCCAGGGCAGAGGCTGTGGGCGAGCTTGTAGCCGCCAGGACCGTGGCCGCCCAGGCGGACGCCCTGGCCAGGCTTTCAGGCGGGCTGTCCCGTGAGATAGAGTCTATCAAGACCGAACTCGTAAGGCTTGCCGCAGCCTGTGCCCTACGCCTTGATTACGGCGATGACGAGGCTCACGAAGGCTTCGATGAGGAATTGCCAGCCCTGTCAAACTGCCGGAAGGATTGCAGTGATCTTGCCGCCACCTTTGCCGTAGGCCGCTTGCTCCAGGACGGCGCCAGTATTGCAGCCGCAGGCCGAACCAATGCTGGCAAATCGTCCCTGTTCAACCGTTTGCTGCGGGAGGAGAGGGCCATCGTGTCCGAATTCCATGGCACCACCAGGGACTACGTGGAGGCTGCCCTTGATCTGGACGGCATACCGGTCAGACTGTTGGACACCGCCGGTGTCAGGCAGACTGATGATCCTGTGGAGGCCGAAGGTATGCGTCGCTCCCGCTTGGTTGCCTCCGGGGCCGACCTGGTCCTGTATGTGGTTGATGCCATCGTAGGCCTTTTTCCCGAGGACGAATCCTTCCTGGCAGCCCACCCGGGGGCTCTGCGGGTCTGGAACAAGATAGACTCGCCCCGGGCTTTTCCAGCCCCCGAGGGTTGGCTGGCCGTATCCGCCGAGACCGGTGCTGGCGAGCCATGGCTTATCGCGGCCATCAAGGCAGCCTTGCTCGGTCATGCCGGTCCGACTGTCTCCGGTGCCTCTCCTTCTGCAGGACCCGCGGGTGTCAGGATCTCAAGTGCCCGCCAGAAGGCTGCCCTTATCAAGGCTGCCAGTGCACTGGGTGATGCCGAAAGCGCCATAAAATCCAGAGAGTCCCTGGACATGGTAGCTGTTGATCTTTCAGCCGCCTTGTCGGCCTTGGGAGAGATAAGCGGCGAGACCACCCCGGAGGACATCCTTGACAGCCTGTTTTCCAATTTCTGCGTGGGTAAATAAGTGGACTATGACATAATCGTCATCGGCGGCGGCCATGCCGGCATCGAAGCCTCTCTGGCTGGCGCAAGGCTGGGTATGCAGACCCTGCTGGTTACCCAGGATCCCGATGCCATCGGCCGTCTGTCGTGCAATCCTGCCATCGGTGGCCTTTCAAAAGGCAACCTGGTTCGGGAAGTGGATGCCCTCGGTGGCCAGATGGGCCTGTTGGCAGACGCTACCATGATACAGTGGCGGCTC
>MIBM01000201.1:293-1246 GCA_001830645.1 Spirochaetes bacterium RIFOXYC1_FULL_54_7 | reverse complement strand
TCGGGGAGGCTTGGTGAGCCAGCTGCTCTTGGCCTGGGCGACAGCCTGCGCACTCTTGGTTTCCCGGTCGGCAGGATGAAGACCGGTACCCCTGCCAGAATCAAGGCTGGTACAGTGGATCTAGACTCTCTGGAAGCCCAGGCTGCAGATCCTGACCCCATGCCTTTCTCGTTTATCAATGATTCTGTGGACCGGCCAGCCCTTCCCTGTCATATAACCTGGACCAACGAGGAGACCCACGACATCATCCGGGCCAACATGCACCGCTCGCCTCTGTACTCCGGCGAGATCGTTGGCCGGGGCCCCAGATATTGCCCCAGCATAGAAGACAAGGTGGTCCGCTTCCCGGACCGGGTACGCCACCAGATCTTCGTGGAGCCCGAAGGCCTGCATACCGATGAGCTGTACCTCAATGGCCTGTCATCGTCCTTGCCCGAAGAAGTGCAGGTAGACTTCATCCGGACCATGCATGGCTTCTCCCAGGCTCACATCGTGCGTCCCGGTTATGCGGTTGAATACGACTATGTGGACCCCACGGACTTGTATCCAAGCCTGGAATCAAAACGTCTGTCCGGCCTGTATATGGCCGGACAGACCAATGGCACCTCTGGCTACGAGGAGGCCGCCGCCCAGGGCTTGGTGGCAGGCATGAATGCCGCCATGGCTCTTTCCGGGGAACAACCGGTGATCTTTTCCCGGGCAGACAGTTATATCGGGGTGCTTGTGGACGATCTGGTCACCATAGGCACCAAGGAACCGTACCGCATGTTCACCAGCCGGGCCGAGCACCGTCTGTCCCTGCGTCACGACACCGCCGACCGCCGCCTCACGCCAATCGGCGTCCGCGCTGGACTGGTCGACCCTGGGCGCCGCGGACGCTATGAAGCCAAACTTGAAGGCTTGGAGGCTATCCGGGAACTCCTGCGAGCCCGCAGGATAACCGCCCGGGATGC
>MIBM01000201.1:0-243 GCA_001830645.1 Spirochaetes bacterium RIFOXYC1_FULL_54_7 | reverse complement strand
CCCTGCGTGATCCTGGGGTGGCTGCCATCGGTGCTCTGATGCTTGAACCAGCCTTGGCCGGATTCCCGGCTGAGTGGATTGAGGGACTTGCCCTTGACCTCCGCTACGAAGGGTATATTGCCAAGGAAGACCGCCTGTCTGCCCGCCTGGGCAAGATGGACCGAACCCGTTTGCCCGCTGATATGGACTACAAGGCGGTGCTGGGGCTGTCTACGGAGTCGGCTAAAAAGCTGGCCTTAGCCA
>MIBM01000200.1:4413-8080 GCA_001830645.1 Spirochaetes bacterium RIFOXYC1_FULL_54_7 | reverse complement strand
CTGTCATACACGCCGTCGCCGTCACGGTCAAAATTGCCGGCCACGTTGTTGATGCTTGGCAGTTCTGTGAAAAAGTCGGTGCCGGTGCTGCCGTTCAGGCCATAGGCCGAGCGGTGAACCTCGTTCACCATATCCGTGAAGGTAAGTGTCATAGTATCCAGGGATGCTATCTCCTGGCGTATGTCCACATCGCGTAGTTCGAACAGGGAACCAAGAACGCCGCCGTTGATGGAGGCCAGATCGCCGGTATCCTTCCAGAGCAATTTGGAGTAGCCATCGTTTTCCGGCCCCTTGGACAGCTCGAAGCTCCGGGCTATCTTGCCTTGGACCAGCACATTGCCGTCCACATGGACCATGAACTCGTCGGGGTCGCGCTTGTCCACCGTTACGGGAACCAGGTTGCCCAGCTTCTCAACCAGCAGGTCCCTGCGGTCATACAAGTCGTTGGGGCTGTCGCCCATGGTCTCGACTTTGAGTATTTCGGCGTTCAGCCTGGCTATCTGGCTGGAAAGGGAATTAACCTGGTATACGGTTATGGCTATGTCTTCCTCTGCCATGTCGCGGGCGGTGGAGAGGCGGTTGAACTGGTTGTGTATGGCGTCTATCAGGCTCTTGCCGCGCTGCACCAGGGCCTCGCGGGGTGCCAGCTCGGATGGGTGCAGGGAGAGCTCCTGCCAGCTGTCCCAGAACTTGTCCATCTGGGTGCGCACCGAGACTTCGGAAGGCTCGTTGTAGACCTGTTCAAGAATGGCCACGTACTTGTCACGGGTGTCCCAGTACCCAAGGCCGCCCTGCTGGGAGACGATGCGGCCCTCCAGCAACTCGTCCCTGACCCGCTCTATCCGCATGACCAGAGGCCCCTGGCCAATCTGTCCGGCGGTTTCCTCACGGTTCAGGTGGGGCGCATACAGGGGTTCCATGGTGCCCATCTCCACACGCTGGCGGGAGTAGCCTTCGTTTGACGCATTGGTCATGTTGTGGCCTATGGTCGTCAGACCGGTATTGTGTACATTGAGGCCGCGTTTTCCTATTTCAACTCCGGTAAAGGTCGACTGCATATTCCACTCCCCGCGGCCTTAAGTCCTGCCGCGAGCGGTCGTTCCTGCTGCCTGCAGGCTGCCAGTTGCAGCCTGCGGGATTTCAGAACGCCGCATCCAGTATCATGGCGCCTGCAGGATCCTTGCGGGTCCTGCCTGTACGCCCGTATATCCTGCCCTTACGCTCAGGGTAGAGCGCTTCTATGGCTTCGTTGAGGGTCGATGCCGAGGAGCCCACAAATTCAGACAATGCCTCGTTCTCTATCCGGGCCCGCATGGCCGCCAGTCGCAGGGTCCTGTAGGCGTCAGTAAGCATGGAACGGTATTCCATGGAAATTGCCAGTGAGACCCTGAACACGCTTGAATCGGCAGGAAGGCCCAGCCTGGCCAGGAATTTGTCCCAGGCCTCTTCCCGTCCGAATTCCGCGGCCGACACCATGGTGGCATAGGCGCCTGCCAGCTTGATGCTCACTTCCAGTCTGGGCCAGTCCCTGGATCGTACCGCAGCGGATACAGACCGCTGGGCCTCTACGAATTTATCCAGGGCTTCGGTCTGCTCTGCGGCTTTTGCCAGAAAATCAGCCAATCCGTTGGTTTCCATATCCGTCCTCGCTTCATTATCGGTATGGAATGAAAAGAGTTTATGCCGATAATCAAAGGCGCGGCGGAAATGAATGCTATCGCGCTTTACCATGGCCTACCGCACGGGATACACTGGGGTCATAATGTTCAAGATCGTCCACGACCTGTATTGGCTCTTCAAGGGTGTCCGTGTCTTTGCCTTGGTAGGGGAGAGCGGCACCGGCAAGAGTTTCCGTGCCAAGCTGGTAGCCCAGAAGTACAACATCGACCTCATCATTGATGACGGTCTTCTGATACAAGGTGACGCCATTGTGGCAGGAAAGTCGGCCAAGCGTGAGAAACTGTACATGGCGGCAGTCAAGACCGCCCTCTTCCATGATAAGACCCATCGCGACCAGGTTGCCAGGGTGCTCCAGAAAAAGCGGTGGAAGAAGATCCTCCTCATCGGCACCTCGGAAAAGATGGTCAGGAAGATAGCCGAGAGGCTTCAGTTGCCCCATCCCCACAAGATCATTAAAATAGAAGACATAGCCACCAGGGAAGATATAGAAAGGGCGGTGCAGTCACGCAGGGTCGAGGGCAAGCATGTGATACCGGTGCCGGCCATAGAGATCAAGAGAAGTTATCCGCGCATCTTCTACGACAGCGTGCGCGTGTTCCTGCAGAAGAACCTTACATCCCCGGGCTTGACAGCGCCAAAACTCTACGAGAAGTCAGTCGTCAGGCCTGAATTCTCCAAACGCGGCCGGGTGGCCATATCGGAGTCGGCCCTATCCCAGATGGTCATCCACTGCATAGACGAGTTTGATGATGCGATACGCATCAAGAAGATTACCGTACGCTCGGATTCGCAGGGCTACCGTCTGACCGTGGTCATTGAACTGCCTTTCGGTACCCAGTTGTCGGGCAATATCCACAACCTCCAGCAGTACATAATCGATAATATCGAACGTTTTACCGGTATTCTCATCGAGGAAGTAAACCTGGTCATAGACAGGTTCTCAAATTGAATTACATTATTTGACAAGCAGGCCAACGGGGCTTACCATTTCAGTACCACGGAGGGTGTTATGAAGAAATCAATTGCCGTGACCGCGCTCGTATTATTCGCCTGCGCGATCGCCTGGACCCAGGTGCCGACCATGGAAGGCGCCAGCTCAACCCGCTACGCTGTCTGGTCCGATGCGGGCAAGGATGACGCCGCAGCTCTGGCCTCGACCCTCGATGGCTTGTTCGGCGTCTACAACGAGTACTTCCGGTTTGACGAGACCCAGCTCAGGGCGCCCCTGACGGTCCGGAAATTCTCCCGCAAGAACGGGTTTGACGCCTACCTTAACCAGGTGATAGGCCAGACCAAGGATGATTTTGTCTACCTGCATTATCCGACCGCGGAACGGTCCGAGCTTGTCATCTTCGAGAAGGGCTCGGATGAGGACTATGAGGCATCCCTGGCCCACCAGGCCTTCGTGCAGTACCTCAAGGCCTTTGTTCCCGAACCGCCATTGTGGATACGCGAGGGTTTTGCCGTATTCTTCGAGAAGGCAGGAAAGGATCCCATAAGTGGTCTTGTCAGCTACCAGGAAAACCAGGCCTGGCTTGAGACCATAAAACTGCTAAAGGCCCAGAGCCGTCTGTTCACCGTCGAGGATATCATGCTGCTGTCGGCCGAGGATGCCCGGGAAGGTCTGGATGTCTTCTATCCCCAGTCATGGGCCATGGTTTCCTTCTTCCTGAACAGTCCTGACAGGCGCTACAACCGCTTCATCTGGGATGCCATCGGCATACTGAAAGCCGATGCCACCTTGGAGCAGAACCAGCTTGCGGTGTACAACTTCTTCCGGCGCTGGCACTCCGCCGATGCTGCCGGTTCGGATTTCCTTGCCTACCTTGATACCCAGAAGACCTTTGCCGAGCTTGTATCCGCCGGTGTACGTTCATATGGTGACAAGGACCTGGAGAGTGCCGGCAAGGCTTTTGCCCAGGCTCTGACCAAGAACTCCTCAAGTTACATACCGCCATACTACCTGGGGCTTATAGCTTATGCCAAG
>MIBM01000200.1:3172-4391 GCA_001830645.1 Spirochaetes bacterium RIFOXYC1_FULL_54_7 | reverse complement strand
AGTATTACAGGAATGCCCTTCAGCTGGGCAGCGATGCACCCATTACCCACTATGCCTTGGGCATCAATGCCTTTGCTTCCAGGCGCTTTGATGAGGCCAGGAACTATCTGGGCAAGGCCGCTGCGGGCGATTCCGCCCGGTACGAGCTGAAGGTCAGGGAAATACTGGACCGCATACCGGTTACTCCGGGGATGTAATCCCGGGCCTGTCCCCCAGCCTGTAGGCCAAACCGGGCGTTCCAGCTGGATAGTCCGGCCGGGGACTACGACAAATTACATCGTATGCAGACGAAAACGGCGGCTGTCCCGAGGGGGCGGCCGCTGTCTTTATTATACCAATTCTTCAACTTCAGTCCGGTAGCGACCGGAAGGCTTTGATGTCCTCTGCTCCGAGGCCAAGACCCAGGCCAAGGTGGCCAGGTGAGGCCGAAAACCACCCCAGAACTCCATACAGGTCACCATAGCCAAAGGGCAGTATGCTCTTTTCATCCGGCAGAACCTGCATGATCCTGCGCATCAGGGTTCCTGTGGACAGGTACATGATGCCCCGGGCATCCGCAGGAGCCCCGCCCCTCAGGGCCTTGAACCGTGCAGCTGTCTGGAGCGGCCTGGCTGCCTGGTCACGACCTATCAAAGCCCGTAGTGATTCGGGTTTACCAAAGCCCAGGTAGGCCTTGTCTCCACGGTAGACATAGACCGGCGTCAGTAGCGGCCCTGCTATGGCATTGATGATACCCAGAACCTCTTCGGCCATGCTGCCCTCGTCGGTACTGCGTATTCCATATTCGTACCTGTCGTATGGCATGCCGTCCATTATTCCAATCCTGCGGTTTGTCAGCACCTCTACATTGTTGTCATTCAGGATAGCCTGATAGTCAGGGTCTTCAACCAGGGTCATGGACTCCCTCATTGCATCCCTGAATCCCTGCCGGTCAGTCAACTGCAAGACGCCGGCTACATCAAAGGTCAGACCCCTGCCCAGCAAGGGAATGGCCTCGTCTCCGGAAGGTGATCCCTCCTTGATTGCAGAAGCCAGCTCATCAGACAGCCGGAGGTCAAAGGTTACAGCTCCGTTGGGACCAGTGGAGGCTATGGACGTCTTCATGGCTTCCAGTGTCTTGCGCAGAAGGGCTTCATCCGGCAGCATGGTTCCGTAAAGGGTCTCGAGCATGTCTATGGCCCAATCGGCCTTGGTGGACCAGGCCACCGAAACCAGGGCG
>MIBM01000200.1:0-3151 GCA_001830645.1 Spirochaetes bacterium RIFOXYC1_FULL_54_7 | reverse complement strand
TAAGGCAAGGGTAGCTGACCTGAAGCCGCGTCGGTGCTCATGCGGTACAGGGAACCACCGGGGGCGGCGCTTGTTCCAGTCCGTACCCATATGCGGTCAGCTTCTACAATCAGGCCGAAGTCCACGGAATTTATATCCTTAAGGATGTCTGCAAGGCCTTCCAGCATGCCTTCAGCGCCATCCATCAGGGATTCCAGGCTACCGAGGCCCGCCCCGCCATCCCATCCGTTGGCTGAGTCGGCGTCCGGTGAATCGGACCAGCCGTCGGCCTCCAGGTCTTCAGTATCCCAGTCTCCGGAATCCCCTTCGTCTGTTGCAGGTTCTTCAGTATCCCAGTCTCCGGAATCCCAGTCCCAGTCACCGTCCCATTCATCATCCCAAACCTCTGCGTCTTCCGGGGGCTCGTTGCCTTTCCAGGCTTCCTCGTCTTCCCCGGCCTGGTCCTCCCCCCACTCCTGGTCTTCTTCCCAGGCTTGGTCCGATTCCTCGTCCCAGGTAAAATCGTTACTTTCCGGGCTATTGGAACCGAAAAGGGCCGAGAAGCCCTGGCTCAGGAGGTTCATGTACTCCTTGCCGGCTTCCACGTTTACCCAGGTAGCTATGCTTGATGCAGGATACGCTGCCAGAGCAGAGACATCTGCCCGCCTGAAGTCCAGGCTGGTCGGAGCCTCCATTCCCATGGCTACCATGACATAGCCGGATAGCACCAGTGAGGTGGATGCACGTTCACCCGCTGCCTCCGAGGCCTGTAGTATGGCCTGCTGTACAGCGCGTGGGTTTCCTGCCGGAATGTAGGCCAGCAGGCCTGGCCTGGCTCCGGCATCCGCATCGGGCGCGTAGACGGCAACAACCAGCCTGCGGCTCCAGTCCACGCGGGCTGCGAGGTCCACTAGATCGTCAGGCAGGTCTCCCTTGCCTTCAAGGGCCTGCAGCATCTCGGTCAGGGGTGTCTCCAGCTCGTGCAACCCAGCCTTGCGGGTAAAGGCCAGGGCATTGGCCATGAGCCTGCCTGGGTTGCCTGCGGATGCAACAAACAAGGCTCCCTCAGGCAAAGCCTGCAGGGGATCCAATGAGGCGGGAGGGGCAGCGCCAACCAGGAGAGCGATGGCCAGGGACATTGCCACCAAGGGCAAAAAAACAGCCGGGATTACGGTTTTTGATGTTTTCATCGGACTGACTCCATAATACGGTGTCTACTCATGGGGAGCTTACCTGATCAACAGTGTAAATCCCACATACAAATGAGATTAGAGCATCCATGTCAGATTATCCACCCTGAATCCACAGGTTTTTTGCTTGCATCCCCCATGCCTAGGGCTTAGGATGGGATTGTAGTTAAAAGATTTCGATCGGAGAGACCATGAAGAATATGGGGACCATGCTTCGCACCCGGGAAGCGTTCTCGGAGCTTGTCATAGGAAACACTGCCATAGTAAGGGCCATGCTCGAATCAGGCGTACGGGTGGTCAGTTCATATCCTGGCTCTCCTACGCCTGAGATAGCCGACGCCATCCGGGCGTTGCCGCCGGCCAGCAGACCTTTCCATTTCGAGTTTTCTACCAACGAGAAAGTAGCCGTGGAGTTGGCCTTCGGGGCAGCCATAAACGGCAGGCTTTCGGCGGTATTCTTCAAGAGTGTCGGGCTGAATGTGGCAGCCGATAGTTTTGTGCAATTGCCATTGATGGATATCCCCGGTGGCCTGGTGATAGTCCTGGGTGACGACCCCGGTGTCAATTCCAGCCAGAACGAGCAGGACAACCGCCACCTTGCCCGGATGGCCTACTGTCCGCTGTTCGAGCCGGCTTCCGCCCAGGAAGCCTATGACATGTTCAAGAAGGCCGCCTCACTGGCCAGGGACATGCACATGGCGGTGATCCTGAGGCTTACGACCCATGTCTGCCATGCCAAGGAAAAGGTGCGCTTCGGGCCGTACACACCTGTCGTTCCGGATGATACGCCCCGCTTCGATGCTGAGGCGTCGGAGTACATTCCCATCGGGGCCGCGGTGTTCCCCCTGAAGAAACGGGCCCTTGGCCGTCTTGCGCTTATCGAATCCATGCTTGGTGGCCTGGGTTTTGACCGGCTTGTGGACCATGGCAATCCAGCCAGGGGTATCATCTGCGCCGGGTTGCCCTTTGCCTCTGTCCTGGATGCCCTTGACCAGTCCAATCCGGGGGCCGTACTCCCTGATGTGCTCAAACTGGGGGCGGTGTATCCCTTTGACCACAGTCTGGTGGAGGGTTTCCTGGCCAGCCATGAAGAAGTCAAGCTTATCGAAGAGCTGGATCCCCTTCTGGAGGCGGATATCAAAGCTCTTGCCTATGATGCTGGTTTGCGGACCCGCATAATCGGCAAGGCCGATGCCCGGGAATATTGTGGAGAGCTTACACCCTCAAGGGCCATGGAAATACTCAGGGCCTGCTGGCCCGACCTCTTGCAGCCGGAGGTCCAGCGGCCGGAAGCCTTCCTGCCCATGGCGCCCAGACCTGCCCAGCTGTGCCCTGGTTGCGGTCATCGATCCGCTTTTCATGCCATCAGGAAGGGATTGGCAGAGGATGATATCACGGTGGCGGATATTGGTTGCCACACGCTTGGCCATCTGCCACCGTACAAGATGGGACAGGTCCTGCTGTCCATGGGCCACTCGACATCCACCGCTTCCGGGCTAACCATCTTCAACGACAGCAGGCGCGTGGTCTGCTTTCTGGGTGACTCGACCTTCTTCCACGCCGGCCTGCCCGGGATAGTCAACGCGGTGTACAATGCTCACCGGGTGCTGCTGATCGTGCTTGAAAATGGTACCACAGCCATGACCGGTCACCAGGATCATCCCGGGACAGGCCGCAATTTCAATGGAGCTACCACGAAACTTTCGGTCCGGTCGGTGCTTGAAGGGCTTGGTGTTGCCAATATCCGCGAGGTGGATGCCTACAAGCAGACTGATCTGACTGCGATGGTTCGGGATGCCCTGGACGAGCAAGGATTCAAAGTGATCATTGCCAGGCATCCATGCATGCTCAAATTCACACGGGAAGCCAGACGCAAGGCCGGCTGGAGTGCCAGGCGTGTGAAGATTGACCAGGGAGTCTGCGAGCAGGCCCATGATTGTGTGGAGCGCTTTGCCTGTCCGACTTTCCAGCGTGATGCCGTA
>MIBM01000199.1 GCA_001830645.1 Spirochaetes bacterium RIFOXYC1_FULL_54_7 | reverse complement strand
CAGATTGTACGGCCAGAGGAAGCCTACCGGTCCGAACAGGTATTTGAACACTTTGACCGGACTCCAAGGAAGGGAGAAAAGCGGACTCGGCTTTGGAAGGTCTTCTGGCCGCCATTCGCCTTTTGCATCCCTTTTACCCCATGTAGAATCACCCATTTTGATTCCTCCCGCTTCTTCTGAAAATAAGATTACCGATATAATAATATTCGAGAATATTTCAAAAATCAATACAAGTTTCAGCTAGCCATTTCATTCCAGTAAGCATTTTAGCTTGCAAGTGGATAAGATTTGCCTTAATATGTATAAGTAACGAAACGCTGTCGGCGAAAATCAGGGACATACCAATTACCGTCGCTGATGGCTCGTTTCAAAATCTCTATCGTCCAAGGAGAGGCATGATGAAATCGAAAATCACTGTGTTTGTGGTACTGCTTCTGGTCATGACGACCGTCTCGGCTTTTGCCGCCGGTGGTCAGGAAGGACCAGTATTCATCAACGTAGCGTCCGGTGGAACCGGTGGTACTTATTATCCCCTGGCTGGTGCCATGGCCAACATCTGGCAGGACAATATCCAGAATGTGAATGTTTCTGCCCAGAGCACCGGAGCCTCCGTAGCCAACGTCAACCTGCTCAAGGAAGGCAATGCCGACGTCATCTTCGTGCAGAACGACATCGCCTTCTACGCCATGAACGGCCAGGAAATGTTCAAGGACAACGCCTTCAAGGACATGGCTGGCTTTGCCACCCTGTATCCCGAGACCATCCAGGTCATCGCCCTGGTTGAGTCTGGCATCATGACAGTGGCTGACCTCAAGGGCAAGCGTGTCGCAGTCGGCGCCGCCGGTTCAGGTACCGAGGCCAACGCCCGCCAGATCATGGCTGCTGCCGGTCTGACCTATGCGGATGTCACTGTCCAGTACCTGAACTTCAACGAAGCCGCCAGCAACCTCAAGGATGGCAACGTGGACGCCGCCTTCGTTACTGCCGGCCACCCCACCGCCGCTGTCCAGGATGTTGCCGCCACCAAGAACATCAGGATCGTCAAGATTGACGCCGCCATGGCAGCCAAGCTGAATGCCCAGTATCCCTTCTACACCAAGACCACTGTTCCCGCCGGCACCTACCGCGGCGTTGATGCAGCCGTAGAGACTGTAGCCGTCAAGGCCATGCTTGTCGTATCCAACAAGCTCAGTGCCAACCTGGTTGAGCAGATGGCAAAGGCCCTGTTTGCCAACAATGACCGCCTGACCGCAGCCCACCGCATGGGCGCTCTGGTTACCATTCCCAATGCCCAGGACGGCATGTCCCTTCCTCTGCATCCGGGTGCCGAAAAGTTCTACAAGTCGGCAAAGTAAGCGGAGTGCAGTCAATAGGCTAGCCTGATGGCTAATCTATTGACTGGCCATCAGCCCATCTTTACGGGCGGGCTGAGCATCATGTGAACAGAAGGCTGTCCAGGAAGCAATTCCAGGGCAGTCTTTTTTTCTTTCTTCATCCTGGTTACACGAATGAAGGTTTGGTTCAGCTTCGGAATGGTGCCCATGGACGAAAAAGGTTATGCCAGCGGGGAAAATGGAAACCCAACTCCCTTGCTGACAGTTGTATAAGCCCCCGCGCCAAGTACGGGGGTCTCAAATACGGAATCTTAGGTAGCGTTAGTCTTCGAGCACAGCTCCTTTTGCTCCCGATGTGACGACTTTGCGATACCGGTTCAGGAACGGGCTGTCCACGGCCTGAACGTATGGCTTCCAGGCAGCACGCCGTCGCTCCAGCTCTTCGGGGGAAACCTTCAGGTCCATGCGCTTGCCCGGGATATCTATCTCGATGATGTCGCCTTCCTGGACGAGGGCTATCGGGCCGCACACGGCGGCTTCCGGAGATACGTGTCCGAATTCTAGAATGTAGTCAAGAAAAATATACCAACCGGCAAGAAGTGGGAGATCAATGGAAAAGAAACGGGCCGAGCTGGTGAGCAGCCTGACAGCGATGATACGTGAACGCGGAAAATTCTCCAATGGGCGCTTGCCGCCCGAGCGGGAGCTGGCTACCAGCCTAGGTGTCAGCAGGAACCTTCTCCGGGAGGCCATCATCACGATGGAGGTGATGGGTCTGGTTGAGATCAGGGAGCGGCAAGGCACTTTCATCCTTACGCCCAAGGCAGACGAATTCGCAGCCAGTCTTAAATTCCTGTCGATATGGCCGGACGACATCCTGTCCCACCTGATGGAAATGCGGTTGATCATTGAGGTTCCCGCCGCAGGCCTTGCTGCCGTCAGGCGGACGGATGAGGAGCTGGCCCGCATGAAGGAATGTGTGAGACGACTGGAAGAACCGGAAAAGGGGAGCGCGAACGAATCTACCGTTGCTGCCGCAGCGTGGGACGCCCAGCTCCATACCCTGGTGCTGCGCTCGGCGCACAATCCTGTGCTGGACCGTGTCTACGAAGGGTTGTCAGCCACCATGGAGAAGTACGTTGTCATCAGCCGCCGCAAGCTCCTGGCACTTGAGTGCTGGCCGGAGAAGATACTGGGCGAGCACCGACGGCTAGTCGAGGCCATCGAAGCCAGGGAGGCCGGGGCTGCCCAGAGTGCGCTCAGGGAGCATCTCGAAGGATCCCTCCTCAAACTCGGGGAACTCAACCCGTCAACCATTGCGCTTGGACTGGAAACATAGGCTGGCTTTCTTCGTCAGTTAATTTTCCTGGTGGGTAAACCATTGCTGTTCTTGATCAGTTTTCCTGGTATGGGGGCTTCATCTATGCTGGTTCCCAATAAACACTGATTGACGCATCAGTCTTGCTCCTCCATTATTCTTCTATGATTTCAGCATCCTTCCTGGTGAAGCCTGCCTCCGGCCGCTGCAACCTTGCTTGTACTTACTGCTTTTACCGCGACGAGACGGAGCACCGCAGTGTGACGGACTATGGTCTGATGACAGAAGAAACAGCTGCAATTCTCGTGAATCGTGCCTTCGAACTGGGTGCCTCTTCATACTCCTTTGGCTTTCAGGGAGGGGAGCCCACCCTGGCCGGGCTTCCCTTTTTCAGACGTTTTGTTTCCATGGTCAAGGAGCACAAGCGAGCAGGGGACAGAGTGGATTGGGCCATCCAGACCAACGGTGTACTCATTGATGAGCATTGGGCACGCTTTCTGAAGGATGAAGGTTTTCTGGTGGGCCTGTCTTTGGACGGGCCCAAATTGCTGCACGATGCGGTACGTATCGACAGGCAGGGGAGAGGAAGCCATGATCGCGTGCTGGCCGGCCTTGCAGCCCTTCAGGCCGCGGATGTCCCGGTAAATGCCCTTTGCGTTGTAACCGATCAGGTGGCATCCAATGCCGCTCAGGTGTACCGCTACCTGCGCCGCCGTGGCCTGCACTGGATGCAGTTCATCCCCTGTCTTGAACCACTTGATGCATCGGCGGGAGGGCAGGATTGGTCATTGCGACCTGAAGCGTATGGCAGTTTCCTGAAGACTTTGTTCGACCTTTGGTATGAAGACCATAGCCGTGGGACTCCTGCCAGCATACGTTGGTTTGACAACCTGGTAGACATGGCCATGGGGCATCCACCGGAAAACTGCGGTATGGCCGGCATCTGCAGTGCCTACTTCACCATCGAAGCCGACGGATCGGTGTACCCCTGCGATTTCTATGTTACCGATGAATGGAGGCTGGGAAACATACGGGATCACCAGCTGTCAAACCTGATGTCCAGCGAGACCGCCAGGCAGTTTGTCTCCAGTTCAGAGCCTGTTGATACTGCTTGCCAAGGCTGTTTTGCCTTTCCCCTGTGCAGGGGAGGCTGCAGGCGTGACCGGGAACCCTTCGTGGGGGGGCTACCTGGGCTGAACCGCTACTGCAAGGCCTATAAGGAGTTCTTTGCCTATGCAGGAGAGCGCATTGTTGGAATGGCTGAGGTCTTTGCCAGCGGTAAGCCTGGAGTATGACGCCCGCACTGGCAGACACCGCATATGATGGCGGACACCGTGAAATGGAAGATGTTCACTCTGCCAGCTTCAACATCGCCTGCAGCAGCACATTGGCCCCCAGTTCCAGGTCATCCGGGTTTGTAGCTTCCAGCGGACTATGGCTGATGCCGCCTATGCTCGGTACAAAGATCATGGCCGAGGGACAGATCCTGGCAAGCATCTGGGCATCCTGCCCTGCCCCTGAAGTCATGATCAGGTAGGGTTGGCCCATGAGTTCTGCGGACTGCCGGATGACATCGATGATGTGGTCATCGAACACAACGGGTTCTGTCCGTGAAAGGGGGCGTAAGGAAGTTTCAAGTCCGGTTTCCACTGCCAGTGTTTCCAGGAAGCCTGCCAGCCGTTGCTCTGCTTCCTGAAGCCGGGATTCAAGGGGATTGCGAAGGTCTACGGTCAGTACCGCCTCCCGGGGGATAACGTTGATCAGGCCAGGGTCAAGCTTGACCGAGCCTACCGTGCCTACCTGGCTGCCACCGAGCTCAAGGGCCAGGTCATGGACAAAGCAGATCACCTGGGCAGCGCCCCAGGCTGCATCACGACGAAGATTCATAGGCGTGGTTCCCGCATGGTTTGCGGCTCCCTGGATGGTGACCTCCTGCCACGAAATGCCCTGCAGATCCTTGACGGCACCTATCCGGCCGACACCCGAAGTCAGGATGGGACCCTGTTCGATGTGGGCTTCTATGAAGGCCGCAGGAACGATGGAACCCGGTTCCTCCGAACCTGCATAACCGATGCGTGCAAGCGCTTCTCCTATGGTTGACCCACCGCTTATCGGAGCAGCCAGGGTTTCCTCCACGCCAAGGCCTCCGACGTACACCAGGGAACCCAGCATGTCCGGCTGGAAACGCGCACCTTCTTCGTTGGTGAATACCGCCACCGCAAGAGGATGGCGGGTAACAATTCCGGCCTCCTTCACGGTACGCAAGGCTTCAAGCCCGGCCAGCACGCCGTAGCAGCCATCGAGTTTTCCACCGGTGGCTACGGTGTCAATATGGGAACCGGTCATCACCGGAGGCAGTGTTTCGCTTCCCGGCAAAAGGCCAAGGATGTTCCCGACCCGGTCCACCTTCACCTCGAGGCCGAGATGCTTCATCCATGAGACCACCAGATCACGGCCCAGTTTGTCCTCATCGGTCAGTGCAAGGCGGCAACAGGAACCGTCGGCCTTCCGGCCCAGCTGACCCAGGGTTTCCAGGCTGTCCATCAGGCGCTGCCTGTCTATGCGTAGATCGCGGTTATCACTCATGTGACCTTTTCCTCCATTGGTTGCCAAAGTGTCTAACAGGAATATTTCATGGCTCATGAACGGCTCACGAAAGCAGTTGCTGTCTGAACCCGCGGGGTGATTTGCCTTCCATCTTCTTGAAAACCCGGGAGAAGTAGAACTCGTCGCTGAAGCCGGTCTGCCAGGCTATTTCTTTGATGGCGCAATCGGTATGCAATAACAATTCCTTGGCTTTGTTGATCCTGACCTGGTTGATGTATTCCACCGGGGTCCTGCCTAAATTGCTCTTGAAGAGTTTTATCATATTGCTTTCGTTCAGATGGACGCAATTGCACAGTTCTTCGATCCTGATCGTATTGCTGAAGTTGGCTTCTATGTATTCGATGGCCTTGTCCAGCCGTTTGAGGTTGTGCTTGTGGTCTTTAGGGAAAAAGCATTCACGGCAGACCTCGTGTACCAGTTCCTGGCAGAGTATGGACAGCATCATGCCATAGCCTACCTGCTTGCCATGATAGCTCTCGTGCAGGCGTATGAAGATGTCTTCGATTTTCTCGTAGTTCGACAGTTCCATGGTGCTGGGGAAGGGCAACAGTCCTGGATCTGTAGTAAATGACCATTCCTGCCCACTGGGTAATTCGCTTTTCAAAAAATAGTTGATATCCCTGTCATACCGCCAGTTTTCGTGGGTATGGGTAGCCAGCATCCATGAGAAATGTACCGAGTAGAAGTTGATGGAAGTGCCAGGATTGGCTTCCATGGAATGCCATTCATCGTAGTGCAGATACAGCAGGATGCCCTTTTTAAGAGGGTGGACCTCGTTTCCTATGCGCAACAGTCCTTCCCCGTCAGCGATAAGGACAAGCTCATGATCCTCGATGGTCCGCTCGCGGACCTTCCAGCGGGTGAAGCGCGGACGGTTGATGACAAAACTGGCATAGGGTATGAAATTGCTTTCTTCAAAGAAAAACGGGCAACTCTCCATGCCATCAGTATAGCATGGTTTATACAACAAAATAATCCATGTTTTGGATAATTTAATCTATTCACGGCTGGCCCAACTGGCCGCATCCTGTCTTTGCATCACCACACCGGATAACGGAGGAACGTATGAAAAGAGTCATGGTCGTCGTATTGGTGCTTCTGTGCGTCACGGGTACCGTGTTCGCTACGGGGGCTGTAGAAACCACACAGCAGGTCTACAAGCTCAGGTCGTCAACCAACCTGGCTCCCGGCGGAACAGTCGGACGGGGCCTGCAGTATTTCGTGGATGAACTGAACAAGGCCGCCGGTGGACGCATAGTAGCCACCGCCAATTTCGGCAGCGAGCTTGGAACCCAGCGCGAGCAGGTCGAAATGGCCAAGACCGGATCGCTGGAGATGGTGGTTTCAGCCCCTGGCACCGGCCCGGGAGCCTATGTACCTCAGCTGCAGGCTATAGATCTTCCCTACCTTTTCAATGATGAAGACCACTTTGTCCGCGTACTCAACGGCGTAGAAGCCGAGATGTCACGTCTTCTTGCTCCCCACAACTTCGTGGCCATTGGCGGGCAGAACATGGGCTTCAGGCACATGCTTATCAAGCAGCGCCAGGTCAAGACTCCTGCCGACCTCCCGGGTCTCAAGATGCGCGGACCCAACCCCGTCTTCGTGCAGATGTTCCAGGCCCTTGGAGCCAGCGGCGTTACTACCGACTGGAACGATGTGTATACCTCACTTCAGACCGGCGTCATCGACGGCATGGAAGCCTCTCCTGACATGATCTACTCCATGCGCTTCCAGGAGCAGGCCAAGTATTTCAGCAAGACCTTCCACAACGCTTCCTGCGTGTTCTACTTCTTCAACAAGCAGTGGCTGGAAAGCCTTCCTGCGGATCTGCAGAAAATCGCTACCGATACAGCACGTAAGGCAGCCGCCTACCAGAACAAGATAGACCTGGAAGCCCAGCAGGCTTCGATGCAGAAGATGATAGCCGAAGGCACCATCGTGAACGAAGTGAACGATATCAACGAGTTCAAGAAGCTCACTGCACCGATGATGGACACCTTCAAGGCCCGTGGCCCGGAGTGGGCTGACTTCATAAACAAGCTTACCGCGATAAAGTAAGCACCCGACAAGCTGCCCTGACCGGGTAACAGACAGGTCAGGGAGCTGTCCTGGATTCCTGACAGGTCTGACAATTCCGATTCACCAATGCGGAGGTTCCGTTTCAGACGGACCTCCGCAATGCACACAGAGGGAGACTGCCATGGATAGACCGTGGTTGCAGAAAACGTACTTCGTCATAGACCGGCTCCGCATGGTGGTACTTATCGCCATTTTCGTTTTCATAGTCTCCATAGGCACCCTGCAGATCTTCATGCGTTACACTCCAGGCATCAATGCGCTCAGCTGGGTAGACGAGATCATGCGTTACCTGAACATCTGGCTGGTGCTGCTGGCATCCAGCATCGGCGTAAAGCATGGGGCGCACCTACGCATGGATTACTTCCTGAACAAGCTGGTTCCCGCCAAGGTTGTCAAGGTGGTTCGCCTGCTTACCGAACTGGCGGTGATTCTTGCCCTGTTTGTCCTCATCTACTACGGCGTGATCCGTACTCTGGATAACCTCAAAACCGTAATTCAAGCCTTGCCCCTTTCCATCGCCTGGTTCTATACCGCCATTCCCGTGGGCAGCCTCCTCATGCTGATGGAGTTCATGCTGATCTTCATCAACGGTGGCAGCCACCCGTATTACTCGCCTGCCAATGCCTGTCCTGACATTCTGGATATCTGAGGAGCAGCCCGATGTTATACGTTGCGCTTATATTCCTGATG
>MIBM01000198.1:419-1704 GCA_001830645.1 Spirochaetes bacterium RIFOXYC1_FULL_54_7 | reverse complement strand
TAAGTCTTGATACGGTAAGTACGGCCGCAAGGACATTTTCCACGTTGAACTCGCCACTCAGCCGTATCCTGGCCGCATGGGTTGCGGTGCCAGTGTTGATGGTGAATTCAAAGCCTGTGCCTTCCGGGCGGATGTCTGATGCATATATCGTGGCATCCGTGCGGTGCATCGAATAGCTGTAGACCGGTACTGAGCAGTGTTCAATGAAATAATCTGAGCTTGGATCGTCAAGGCAGACGACGCCGAATCGCGGAGATTCGAGTGTAGTACCTGCAATGGTCTTGGCCGTGGCCAGGTTTCCAAGGTGACGAAACAGGTTGGCTTTGTCATCCCTGTATTGTTCCCAGGAACCGTGGAACTCCAGATGCTCGTGCCTGACATTGGTCATGACGCCGACGTCGAAGGCTATGTCGCCAAGCCGGTTGGTCCTGGGAGAAAGCCCATGGGACGATGATTCCAGCACCGCGTATTCAAGCCCGTAGGCCAGCATCTGGGCCAGCTTGGCATGGATGGTGGTGGCCTCCGGTGTGGTCTGGTGCTCCGGGTTGGGCAGAACCTTCTCGGCAACCCGGTATTCCACCGTTGATATGAATCCGGCCTTCTTCCCCGCAAGGTCAAGGATGCGGTAGATGAGCCAGACGGTAGTGCTCTTGCCTTCGGTTCCGGTTACGCCGATGGTGACGAGGGACCGGGAGGGAGAGTTCCAGAAGGCATCCGCGGCAGGGGACATGGCAAAGCGGGTATCCGCTACCTTGATCCAGGTCACACCCGCCTTGCGATCCGCGATCTCCTTGGAATGGACTATGGCAGAGGCCCCTTTGCGGATCGCATCGTCGATATGGTCATGGCCATCGACGTGCAGGCCTGGCAAGGCAAAGAACAGGTAACCAGGTCCGACTTCCCTGGAGTCATAGGTTAGGCCATTGATATTGATACCGGTATCACCCTGTATCGATAGAGGATTCATGGCAGTCAACAAGTCACTGAGTGCTCTGGTCATGAGGCAATCCTAATCATCCGGGGCTTCTTAGGCAAGCCTGAAAAGCCTTGATGACCTGCGGGTTCTGACAGTACAATCCCGACCAAGGAGTTCGTAATGTATACCGTCAGGGTCGAGGCTACCTTCGCTGCCGCCCATTATCTTACCGAGTACTACGGCAAATGCGAGAATCTGCACGGCCATAACTATCTTCTTCGTGCCTATGCCCGCGGTACCGAGCTGGACAAGGCCGGCATGCTGGTTGATTTCGGGGTCCTAAAGGGCCGGTTACGCGAGGTGGCCGCC
>MIBM01000198.1:0-270 GCA_001830645.1 Spirochaetes bacterium RIFOXYC1_FULL_54_7 | reverse complement strand
CATGGCCCGATATGAGCCGTGAATCGTCTGTTGACGATCCTTTTCTTACCAGGCAGCTGATACCCTACCTGGGCAATAAGCGGGCCTTGTTGCGGCGCATGAAACCGGTTTTTGAAGCCATCATCGATGGCCGGAAGGAACTCCTTTTCCTGGATCCCTTTGCGGGTAGCGGTTCGGTTTCCCGCCTGGCCCGGAGTCTGGGCATGGCTGTGCGTGCCAATGACTGGGAGCCTTACAGCGAATGTATAAACCGATGCTGGCTGGAGCTGG
>MIBM01000197.1:8878-9289 GCA_001830645.1 Spirochaetes bacterium RIFOXYC1_FULL_54_7 | reverse complement strand
GATACCGCGGCCAGGGTATGGGTGACGATAACGATGATTGGTACCAATTACGCATGGATCGCCCTTCGGATATACAGATCCAGGTGTCTAACAGTGGACGCTCGTCGTCGACCCAGGCAATCCGGGAAGGAGACGGCAGCCTGAACCTCTACGGTGGCATTTTCCTGTACGATGCTGATGGCAGTACCTCCTGCTTCTATTCCCGCCAGTCACCTGGCGAAGATAAGTCTTATGACGTGAAAAACCTGCCTGCTGGAACCTACTATATAAAAATGGCCAGGGACACCCGGCCCATGTACTGGGGAACCTATACCCTCAAGGTTTCGGGCTCAGGGATGGGAACCACTGCCCAGGCGGCAAGCCCGTCAACCGGAGGCCAGCAGGCTGGCGCTTCCAGCGCCCAGACTCTGG
>MIBM01000197.1:3962-8840 GCA_001830645.1 Spirochaetes bacterium RIFOXYC1_FULL_54_7 | reverse complement strand
GTGGCCGCGGCTGCTTACCAGTATCAATTTATCCCGCTCTCCGGACTGACAAATCTGAGGGCAGCTGTCCGCGGTCCCGACCGTTTCATCATAGCCGGTGATGGCGGTACACCCTACAGCTCAACTGACGGGCGTAGCTGGCAAGCCGGGAGCAAACTGCCTTTGTACAATGTGGTCGATCTGGTCTGGGGCAACGGCTTGTACGTAGCAGTCGGGGACGGTGGCCGCCTGGCAACTTCCCCCGACGGGGTAAACTGGACCTCCCGTACCAGCGGCATCAGCCGCCATCTGGCATCCGCACTCTGGACTGGCAGCCAGTACCTGGTCACCGGTCAAGGTGGCACCCTTCTGACCAGCCGGGATGGTGCATCATGGACCGCAATACAATCCGGCGTCTCCAGCCACCTGATGGCGGTTTCACAGGACAGGGAAGGCGGCACGCTTGCCATCGTCACCATAGAGGGAACCATCCTGTACAGTAAAAATGGCGGACAAAGTTGGCAGAGATCCAGTGTGGGGCTGGGGGCTGGCACCATCCACAACCTGGGCGGTGGTCCTCATGGTTTTGTGGTTGCAGCATCCTCTGCCGATGGACGGGTGTTCCATAGTCCTGACGGAGTCAATTGGAACCAGGTATACCAGGGTGACGGAAAAACCGGGCATGGGCCTGTCTTCTGGGATGGAGCCAATTACTTGATCGGTGGTTCCGGCTATGTCCTGGTCTCCCCCGATGGTGTTTCCTGGGCCAAGGTAGCAGTACCTCAGAACAAACCAGCCGGCAAGTCAGCCAGTGGCAATGGTGTCCTGATCACCGTGAGTGCTGACGGCAGTGGCGTGATGGTCAGTTCCGCTTCCGCAATGGCTTCAGCGCCAGCCAGGCCGCCCCAGGGGGCAACACCGGCTACTCCGGCAGTATCTGGTGTATCGCCTGCGGTAACAGCTTCTCCTGTACCTACCGCTCCCCGCAGTCCTTCGGCCAAGGGCTGGAAGTCTCTCGGCCCTATCAAGAGTTACCAGGGGACGCCAGGCTGGGGCATTACCTTCCTGGCTGAACTCAGGGATGGCACCCTTGCCGTAGCCTCTGAAGGTGCCAAGGAAGTAATGTGGTCCGAAGACAATGGCAAGACCTGGGTCGAGCGCACTCCACGAGAAGCCAGTGGTGGCTACGCAAGAGCCCTTGTTGTTGCTCCTGATGGTTCACTGTATTACCCGGTAACGTATGCCGGACTATTCAGGACCACAGACAAGGGGAAATCCTGGACCAAGGTTGATCCAGTGAATACGATATTCAGCTATTTTACCATTGTTTCCAGTGGTACCTTGTTCGCGGTATTTCACAGCACCTTCGACACAAAGCTTTATCGCTCCACCGATGGTGGCCGGACCTGGTCCGTGTCCCATTCTGAATATCCCCTAGGTACCATCAGTGAAGCTCCGGATGGAACCCTGTATGCCACCTATATCGGTGGCAAGGGTATTCACAATTCCAGAGATGACGGACGTACCTGGACCAAAACAGCCATACCAAGCGTATTTTCAGATAATTCAATGGTTTTCAGCGGTAACGAGACACTCGTCCATTCCCTCTCCTTTGTTGAACCCCGCTTGAAGGCCAACACCTACCAGTATTCAACCGGAAACGGTAGAAACTGGAACTCCGGGGATCTCCAGTTCCTTGTCATGGCCACAGACAAGGCCGGAGATGTGTATGGGATAGAGATGCGTTCCATCGCTGATGAGTATTTCTCGAAACATCTGATCCGATCAACCGATGGGGGTAAGACTTTTGCTCCCTTTACAGGCGGATTCACCAGTAAGGACGAGCCATACCGTATGTTCCGGGCGCCATTCAGTGGAAACATCTACGTTTCCAACACCAGCCTGTTCGTGCTTGAGTAATGGTCCTTGTGCTGGATGATTGCCTGCAGAACAAGCCCTGCAGGTACTCCTCCCCCTATGGAATGATGGGACCCCGGCAATCACCGGGGTCCTTGTGTCATTGAGGGTGGAAAGGCTTGTCCTAAGCAGCCTATTTAAGTATGTAGCTCGTAAGTGGCGGAAAGCCGTTGAAGTAGATGGAACTGTAGCTCTGGGTATAGGCACCGGTTGTAAGGATATAGGCCCGTTCACCGATTTTGGTGCTGGCAGGCATTTCGTAGGGGGTCTTCTCGTAGAGGATGTCCATGCTGTCGCAGGTGGGACCTGCCAGTATGATGTCCAAGGTGGGGCCGGTCTTTTCGAAACAGATCGGGTACTTGATAGCCTCGTCCAGGGTCTCGATGAGGCCGCCGAATTTACCTATATCAAAGAATACCCAGTGGTACAGGTCGTGGGTGCTTTTCTTTGCGATGTTGACGATCTCGGTGACTATCACACCGCAGTCGCCGGCCATGGAACGCCCTGGTTCGATGATGATCTCCGGCAGCTCATCGCCGAAGTTGTTGTGCAGGTATGACATGATGTCGCTGGAATAGTGTTCCATGGGGTTGGTTGGATCGGTGTACATAGCGGGGAAACCACCACCCATGTTGACCATTTTCAATTTGATCCCGTGTTCTTCGGCGGTGACAAAGATGCTACCCACATTGCTCAGGGCGCTGGACCATTGTCCGATGTCACGCTGCTGGCTGCCGACATGGAAGGATATGCCGTACGGATCCAGTCCGAGATCTTTGGCATGAAGGATCAGGTTGCGGGTCATTTCGGGATGGCACCCGAACTTGCGCGAAAGCGGCCAGTCGGCACCGAGACCTTCGGTGAGTATTCGGAAGAACACCTGCGAACCAGGAGCTGCCCTGGCTATCTTGTCTACGTCCTCGAAGCTGTCTGTCGCGAACAACCTGACACCCTTGTCGTAGAAATATGCGATGTCTTTTTCTTTTTTTATGGTGTTTCCGAAGCTCATGCGATCCGGCGTTACCTTCAGCCGCAGAAGCTGGTCGAGTTCGTAGCGGGTGGCCACGTCGAAACACGAACCGAGGTCCCTTAGCAGGGATACAACCTCGTCGTGGGGGTTCGCCTTGACCGCATAGTATACTTTTCCGTATGGAAAGTTCTTGCGCAGTTCTTCGTACTTTGACCGTATTACATCCAGGTCAAGTATGAGGCAAGGGGTTTCCTTGTCCTTGGCGAACTGTTTGATCCGTTCGAAGCGCTCACGGGGCATGTAATCTTCGACCGGAAACTCGTACTCATCGTTCATTGCACCTACCTCTGAATGGGCGGATGGCCGTGCATAGTGTGCGGCTTGGGCACAAGATAGGTACAGGCCCCTCCTTTGTCAAGGATGCTTAGCCAAGTTCCGGTTCGCTGAAAAAAGGTACAAGCATATCATTGCGGTCTATGCAGTCATAGCGGCAACCTTCCACAGAAACAATACGTGCGGCTATCCGGTTGCCTATCCTGGCGCAGGTTTCCGGATCTGCTCCCTTGAGTATTCCGTACAGGAATCCGGCCGAATATGAGTCTCCCGCTCCTGTAGTATCCACACAGATGACGGATTCACCCGGGGCATGGGCCAGACGGTTGGCTGACTGCACTATGGAACCGCCTTTTCCAATCTTCATGACGACAATTTCCGCAAGGCGGGAGGCCTTGTTGAGTATCTCATAGTCTGTTCCGGTACATTCGGTAATTCTGGACAATTCCTCACGGTTTGCAAACAGGATGTTTATCCGGCCACGTATCCAGTCACTAAGTTCCTTGTAGTACCGGTCGACCACGAAGGGATCAGCCAGATCGAAGCATACGGGAACCTTCGCGGCCAGGGCTTCATCCACCGCGGCGAACAAAGCCTTTTTCTGTGGTTCGGTGTCCCACATATAACCCGTGCTGTACAGGAATTTGCATGAACGGATGTAGTCAAGGGATACGTCTTCAGGGCCAAAGTCCCTGCAGGCGCCAAGGTTGGTGAACATGGTCCGCTCATGGTCGGGGGTAACCACTATCGCCGATACACCGGTAGGTGAGTCCTTGTAAGCCATGGCGGTATCAATGCCCAGATCCCCCAGTATGGCCATGAAACGGTCACCCGCATCGTCGAAGCCTATGCCACCGGAGAAACAGGGGAGTCCCAGACTCTTATCTGATCCTGTCAGCATGGAAAGGGCTCTGGCTGTATTTGCACCCGAGCCTCCCGGGAAGACGCTGTAACCTCTGGAAGCCTTGAGGATCTCCCTGAAGATACTGTGTTCGACAAGTTGCATGGTTCCCGGCCTGGCTCCGAAGCGGGAGAGGAAGGTGTAGTCCTCGTGCATAACGTAATCCATGAGCGGGTTTTCTATGGCATAGACTGAGTGCATCCGCTTGGCTCCATGGATAGGTGATTTGACCCGGACTATCCGGATCATGTTGTTATCCGGCTGCATGCAGGTTGCTCCGGATTGACCAAAGGTCGCTCATATCATATTATGAAGCACAAGCCATGTCTATTGCGACGACCCAACAGATAACAAAATACTATGAGACATACCGCACCATAGACGTTACCTTCACAAAAGAAGTAGTCAAATCGCTGGGGCTCATACCCCAGAACGTGTATATCAAGTGTCTAGGCGAGCAATGGCCTTGCGTGGTGTACTCCAGCTCTTTTGATGGAGCAAAAGTGCTTGCTCCGTCCAAGCAGATCATGATGGAGCGTATCAGCAAGGCCAACAACATGGTCAGCCTGAGACTTTCCTTCCGCCAGTCCGACAAGACCGATCCGATCAGTTTTTTTGTCGGTGGCAAGATCATGGGTTTTGCTCCCTATGCCCAGTCCAACGGAACCCTGCAGTTCATAAGTATCCAGTACGCCCAAAGGCCGCCGGAAGCATACCTTGAGATCATGGGACGCATGCTTGAGGCCAATGTCAATTCAGCCAGGCGGCGGGAAGACCG
>MIBM01000197.1:825-3939 GCA_001830645.1 Spirochaetes bacterium RIFOXYC1_FULL_54_7 | reverse complement strand
TGCGCAGGATACGGCTGGTCCGAAAAGAAACAACGGTGGCGGTGCAGGGAGTTCCCAGGAAGTGCATACTACGGGATCTGTCTTTTTCCGGGGCCAAGATCATCATAGTTGGCCTGGCAAAGTTCCTGATAGGCAAGGACTGCCTGCTGCGGGTAGATCTTGAAGATCCGGAAGAAACCGTAGAGATACCGGGGACCTTTGTCCGGCATGAGGATGTGGAAGGCCGCAAGGACCTGGCGGCAATAGCCATCCAGTTCGATGAAGCCCGGGTGCCCATTTCGTACAAGATGCACCTCAATGACTTCCTCGGACAGATCCGCAAGGGTCAGGGCGATGATGGTGTTGCCGGTAGTCCTGGCGCCAGATAAGGCCATTTCCATCGACCCAGGTACCATCGCTTCAGCAACGAACCAACTCAAGGAGATCTTCAATGAGCCCAGAATCAGATAAAGAAGCCAGGATACCTGGAAATATCGTTTTCATCCGCGTCCCCGAGGATATGGCCAGGGAAATCGGATCCTTCAAGATTGATCCTGCCATAATGTTACCGGTAGAACTCGGTGACGGCGGACTGGATCTGTCCGGGCTCGGCTGGGAGATGATAGTAGCCGGCATGCTCCGCCTGCTGGCCCACCATCCGGGACATGAAGCGGCAGATTACTACCGGCGCTTCGTGCTGGCTGTGAAACCAGGTATCTTTGCCGAGCTGTCCGAGACGGGCATCCTGAAGGCCAGGAACGGAGACCGCGATGTGGCCGAGGAAATTTTCCTTGCTCTTTCGGGGCTTGCCCCGGAGGCTCCGGAACCAATCCTGAATCTTGCCATCCTGAACGAAGACCGTGCCGACACAATGGAGCAATCAGGCAAGGAAGATATGGCAGAAGCCATGAGGGCCAAGGTCCATGCGTCATACCAGCGACTGCTCCGGATGGATCCATCCTATCCCGAAGCCTTCTTCAATGCGGCTTTCTTCTACCTGAAAGGGCGCACGTATGACAGGGCTCTTGAATTGTTCGAATCCTACCTGGCCCTTGGGCATGACGAGGCCCGCCTTGCCAAGGCCAGGGAGATCAGCGACAAGCTTCGCACCCGGGGTGACATGGATGCCCTCTTCAAGGAAGCCTACGATTTCATACGGATGGGCGATGAAGAGACCGGCATAGCCAAGGCCAGGGAATTCCTTGCCCGGGAGCCATTGGTGTGGAACGGCTGGTTCCTGGTGGGCTGGGGCAGCAGGCGGCTTGGCCGCTGGGAAGAAGGCCGAAAAGCCTTCCTGAAGGTCCTGGAGGCCGGTATAGAGGAAGTGGATACACTCAATGAGTTGGCCATCTGTGAGATGGAACTGGGCCTGCTTACTGAAAGCCGCAAGCGTCTGGAGCGGGCTTTGCGGATGGAACCTGAAAATGTGAAGATCATTTCCAACCTGGGTATTGTGGCGCGGAGGCAGGGCAACAATGTGGAGGCATCCGGATTCTTCAGGACCATCCTGGAGCTGGATCCCGATGACCAACTGGCCAGCCGGCAATTGGCGGAAATGGAAGCTGAATCCTGAAGCAAGGATTCTGCCGGAAGTTGCCTCGTTGTGCTACCGACCAGGCCGCCTTGACCGGAGTGCCTGTGGAGACTAGTATCATTCCATATGGCCCAGAGAAAAACGTCCACCCGATCGCGCTCCGGCTCCGGTACAGATCCCAAGCCGCGTAGCGGTGCCGGTTGCCTGATATGGCTTGTCCTGTTACTCATAACTCTGTTGCTGTTTGTCCTGAACTGGGATCGCATCCGGGAGACCATTTCTTCAACTGGTTTTGCCGATGCCTTCCCGGACAGGAGGGTTGCTCCAGCCGAAGATCCGGAACTTCTTCCACAGGAAACCTTGCCCGATTCCATCCCGAAGGGGGATGGTTCAGCTCCTGCTGCTCCGCCACAGCCCAAGCCCGCTCCGACCACAGGGTCTCCGGTGTTTGTGCCGGCTCCGGTCGATGCCGTGAAGCCGGATTCCTCGCAGCCTCCTGTACGGGCCGTACCCACAGTTGTGGATCGTCCGGCTGACAAGCCCACAGCCACACCCATGGAGCAGGTGCAGACAACCCGTATTGCCAAACTGTATTTCATCCAGGTAGACGATGACGGTGCCATAAGCCGGCACGAGGTCAAGCGAACTGTCAGCAGCTCAGACTTTCCCCTTACCGATGCCCTGAATGCCCTCCTTGCCGGTCCCAGCGCCGACGAACTGAGCCGTAACTACATTACCCTGATCCCGACGGATACCAGATTGCTCTCAGCCCAGGTAAGGGGTTCCACAGCCTATGTCGACTTCAGTGAGGCCTTCATGTATAACCGTTACGGCATAGAAGGCTATGCTGGCCAGCTGAAACAGGTCGTATATACGGCTACCAGCTTTCCTACGGTAAAGGATGTCCAGATCCTGATAGAAGGGTCAAAACGGGACTTCCTGGGTGGTGAGGGAGTCTTCATCGGCAAACCGCTGGCTAGGGCATCCTTCTAGCCATGCGTGCCGAGTTGGTCCATGAATCGGTCAACCGCCTTGCCGAATGCGAGTATGCCCGGTCTTCCGGTCCTGGCGGCCAAAATGTAAACAAGGTCGAGACCAAGGTCCGCGCCCGGGTCGATCTTGTTCTGGTGGAGGGTCTGTCGGAGGCCGAACGGGGACGTGCTGGCTCTATCCTGAAGAACCGGCTCGATGCTGACGGGCGCTTGTTTGTAGCCGCCGATGGCGAGCGTAGCAGGGCAGAAAACGAGTCCATCGCCCGTGCCAGGTTGGTCGACCTCATCATCAAGGCAGCCAAGGTACCCAGACATCGGGTACCTACAAAACCTACCAAGGCTTCCCGTGAGCGGCGCTTGGCCGGGAAAAAGCAGCGAGGTGCGGTCAAACGAGGGCGCACGACGGATCATGTTGATGATTGACTCTGTTGTTTTATCTGGTGAAATGGCATATTGCGTTTTCTGCTTGTGGTTCAAAATGCTTTCTTGTACAATCCATATATAAGGATAGGCTTTCGTCTGGATATAGTCCCGTCGAATGTCGCTCCTTGTCCGTCAGGTTCTGCGCGTTCCCTTACAGCAGCAGCCTGTACGGTGTGATACACAAAG
>MIBM01000197.1:0-785 GCA_001830645.1 Spirochaetes bacterium RIFOXYC1_FULL_54_7 | reverse complement strand
GAACATCTGGTAACCAGACGCTCGGTTGGCCTGTTCGACATTGACCACATGGGCCAGATAGAGATAAAAGGCCCGGCTGCGGACGCCTTCGTCTCGCATATGGCCAGCGCCAGAGTCCTGGACATGAAGGATTGGGAGGCCAGGTATTCCCTGCTCCTCAATGAACGTGGCACCGTGATAGACGACCTGTTCATCTACCGGATTCCAGGAGCCTGGTGGATAGTGGTCAATGCCTCCAACCGCTTCGAGGATCTGGCCTGGTTCCAGAAACACAAGCCAGCTGGCCTGGCCATCACCGACCTTTCTGATGAAACCTACATGATAGCCGTGCAGGGACCCAGGGCCATAGAACTGATGGATCTGGCATCGGACGCCAAAATATCAGCCTATCCACGCTTCACCTCAGGTAAGGCCAAGGTTCTTGGCATCGAGTGCCTCATAGGCCGGACCGGCTATACCGGTGAAGACGGTGTTGAATTATTCTTCCCTGCGGCCAGGGCACTGGATATGTGGACGGGTCTGATTGCGCTGGGCGGGAAGAACGGCATAGAGACCAAAGCCATAGGCCTGGCCGCCCGTGACAGCCTGCGTTTCGAAGCCGGCATGCCCCTTCATGGGCATGAGCTAAGCCAGGACATCTGGCCCCTCGAGACGGGTTTCAAGTGGGCCTGCGATTTCGAGAAGGACTTCATGGGTAAGGAAACCCTGGTCCAGCTGCAGGCCGCTGGCCTCAAGCGCAAGCTTGTCGGACTGGAAGTAAAGGGTGGTGTTCCACGGGAAGGCTT
>MIBM01000196.1:3651-8086 GCA_001830645.1 Spirochaetes bacterium RIFOXYC1_FULL_54_7 | reverse complement strand
CTGCGGCCATTGCCGTAGCCTATGCAGATAATGGAACCATCGATGTTGCAAGCGATGGTTCCGGTACAGGTAATCGTATGGGTAAAGTATGAGAATACGTATCAGCTTCATTATCATTTGTGCTGCCATCCTCGTGGTCCTGCCGGTGCAAGCCCAGAAACCGACACGCTTCCTGAATATTGGCCTGCGCGAAGGACTTGCCAATGCCAGTGTTTCGTCTATGGTCCAGGATGCCGCCGGCTTCATCTGGATAGGTACCCAGGGCGGCCTGCACCGCTGGGATGGGCAGTCCTTTGCCTTGTACGAAAATGAACCCTTCAACCGCGACTCATTACCCCACAACCTCATTCAGACCATGTACATGGATCCTGACGGGTATACCATCTGGATAGGCACTTATGGGGGATTAACGAAGTTCGACACACGGACCGAAAAATTCCAGGCCTGGGCGCGTGATCCCGATGACCCATCTTCACTTGTTGGCAATGTGGTCGTATCGATTGCCAAGGATGCCCAAGGTCGGTTATGGGTAGGCACCCTGGATGGTTTGAGCCGTATGGAAACGAATGGTTTCGTCAATTACCATGCCCAGCCGGACACGCCGGGAACACTTGCGAACAATGTGATACGTGCGCTGTTCCTTGATTCCCGCGGCATGCTCTGGGTCGGTACCTCCGGTGGCGGCTTGCACCGGTACCTGCCCGGAACCGACACTTTCGAACGGACTGTCGCCGGAGGTGAGGATGGAAAGACCCTCGGATCCAATTATGTAATGAGCATCTCCGAGGACTCCGATGGTTTCCTCTGGATCGGGCAATGGTTCTTCGGCCTGAGTCGCCTTGATCCCGTCACGGGCTTGATCAAACAATACCCACTTGCCGACAACCGTGCCTATTTCGTGAACGCGAATGAACAGGGCAGGGTATATGCAGGCACCTGGGGTGGAGGTTTGTTCGAAATTGAAACAGCAACAGATACTACCAAAAGGTATGTGCGCGGAGATCGTATGTGGACCCTGCCCCATGATACAGTCTATTCGTCACTGCTGGACAGCACCGGGAATCTGTGGATCGGAACCAACGGAGGGGGCTTTTCACAAGTCATTCGCGAAGAGCGCGGATACACTGTTTATGAGCACGACCCTGCGGACCCTGATTCGATGCCTTCGGGCAAGACTACCGCGATACTCGAAGACAGCAAGGGTAGATTGTGGGTTGGTGCATACAATAGCGGCTTGGGCCGGCTGGATCCTGGAGGGAGCGCCTTTAGACATTTCCGCAATGATGTGGGTAATCCAGCCAGCCTTCCGAACGACATAGTCAATGGCTTCCACGAAGATTCCACCGGAAGGATATGGATCCTGACGAATGGCGGCGTTGGACTGTACAACGAAACTGGATCTTCTTTCGAACGCTTTGCCAATCTTCCGGGAGATCCAGAATCAATTCTGACCGATGTAGTGCATGGCATGGTCGAAGAACCAGGGACTGGAAATTTCTGGATTGCTTGCTATACCAAGGGATTGGCATACTGGGATCGTACAAATGGGATAGTCAGTAATTATATGACCGACGCAGCGGATCGCAGCAGCCTGAGCGATAACCTTGTGTATGATCTTGCCCTTGATAATGGTGGCCGTCTGTGGGTGGCAACCAACTCGGGCCTCAATAGATATGAGGGCAATGGCGTTTTCAGGCGTTATCTTACCGACCCGGACGATCCGACAAGTCTGCCTTCCAATCACGTGCGCGACATTGTCGTAGATCAAGAGGGCACAATATGGCTCGCTACCAATGGTGGTGGTGTAGCCCGGTACAGACCTGCGGATGATACCTTTGACCACTGGATCAAGCGTGATGGACTACCCTCCAATGCAATGGTTTCCCTGCTTGCTGGTCCTGGAGGCACCATATGGGCCTCGACTGTCATAGGACTATCATATTATGAACCGACCGCGGGACGTTTCAGGCCATTTTCATCTTTCGGCGATCTGCGCTATGGTGAGTTCACCGCTGGCAAGTTTGCTACTTCAACAGGACAACTGTACTTTGGGGCCCTCAACACCCTTTACCGCATAGATCCATCTTTTGCGGGATCGGCTTCTGCTACCCCTCCTGTACGGGTCACTGGTATCACGATACTCAATGAACCCTATGATGCCGGTGTGTCACCCTGGTTCGTGAAATCAATTAAAGTTCCCTGGGACCGCGGTTCGATTTCCTTCAGTTTCAGCGCCCTTGATTACCAGGATCCCCAGCGCAGCCAATATGCATACTTGCTTGAAGGCTTCGATGACGACTGGATTTTTAGCGGTGCCCGATCCTATGCCAGCTATACAAATCTGCCGGGAGGACGGAAGTATTCATTCCGGGTCCGAGCTTCCAACGAGGAAGGATTATGGAGCGAGGATGCCATTGCAATCGCCATTGAGGTCGATACTGCACCGTGGCTGAGGTGGTGGGCCTTCGTCCTGTATATTCTCGGATTGGGAGCCCTTGTCTGGGCAGTGATAGTAGCCAGAAGCAGGATAATTTTGCGCGGCAGGGTAGATGAACTGACCAGAGTCAAAGGCGAACTTGAGGAAGCGAACATCCGGCTCGGTGTACTTGCTGACCATGACGGACTTACAGGCCTGTTCAATCGCCGTTCCCTTGATGCCGAGCTCATGCGCAGGTTTGCTGCGGCCAAAAGCCTGAGTGAACCGGTTTCTGCCCTGATGATAGACATAGACCGCTTCAAGGATTACAACGACCACTATGGGCATCAGGTTGGTGATGAATGTCTCATCCGTGTCGGCCGGGCAATTGCGGATGCCCTGGACAGACCCCAGGATTCGGCTACCAGATATGGAGGCGAGGAGTTCCTGGTTCTCCTGCCCGGTACCTATGCGGCAGGCGCCCAGCAGGTTGCAAAACGCATTGTACAGTCCATTGCGGAGCTGTCCATATCCCATGCCGCATCCGATGTAGCTCCGGTTGTAACCATCTGCGTAGGAGTGGCAACCCTGATACCCTCTGCGGATGACACACCAGAGAAGCTTGTAAAGCATGCTGATGCCTGTTTGTATAAAGCAAAACAGGCCGGGCGCAACAGGGTGGTCTGCATCTGACTGGTTGAACTTTTCAATCCTGGCTCATCATGATATAGTGCCGGCATGGCACGAAGCGCATCAAATGAATATGACGAATCCAAGATAAAAACCCTTTCATCCCTTGAACACATCCGGCTACGCACAGGCATGTATATCGGACGACTCGGCAGCGGAAGCAACCCCGATGACGGTATTTACATACTACTCAAGGAAGTAGTGGACAATGCCGTAGACGAGTTCATCATGGGTTTTGGCAAGCGCATTAGCGTAACTGTCAGGAATGGCTCGGTATCCATCAGGGACCGTGGACGGGGCATACCCCTTGGCAAGGTGGTGGACTGCGTCTCCACCATCAATACCGGAGCGAAATATTCGGATGATGTCTTCCAGTTCTCCGTCGGCCTCAACGGCGTGGGCACCAAGGCAGTGAACGCCCTGTCATCACGGTTCAGGGTGGTATCCTACCGGGAAGGCAAGAGTCTTGAGGCCATCTTCGAGCGGGGCGTGCTCAAGAAGAAGACCGAGGGCACCGGCGGCAGGGAACCTGACGGCACCCTGGTGGAGTTTACCCCGGACCTGGATATGTTCGGTGAGTACGCCTACAACATGGAGTTTGTAGAAAAGCGCATGCGCCACTACGCCTACCTGAATTCAGGCTTGACCCTGGAACTGAACGGCCAGGAGTTTGCCAGCGATAACGGCCTTCTGGACCTCTTGAGGGACGAGACCGGCGAGGATGTCCTGTACGACGCCGGCTACTGGCGGGGCGACCGAATGGAGTTTTCATTTACCCATACCAACAACTATGGTGAGGAATATTTCTCTTTTGTGAATGGCCAATATACATCCGACGGCGGCACCCACCTGGCTGCCTTCCGGGAAGGCCTGCTGAAGGCGGTAAACGAGTTCTACCAGGCCAGTTACCGGGGCGAGGACATACGGGAAGGCTTGGCTGCCGCCGTGGCGGTAAAGCTCAAGAACCCCATGTTCGAGAGCCAGACAAAGAACAAGCTTGGCAACGGCGACATAAAACCCTGGATCATGCAGGAAGTAAAGCGCGGAGTTGACGACTACCTGCGCCGCAATCCGGTGGCGGCCAAACGCCTGCAGGAAAAAATAACCACCAACGAGAAGCTGCGCACCGAACTGAACATTGTCAAGAAGGAAGCCCGCGAAGCCGCCAGAAAAATTGAACTCAAGATACCCAGCCTCAAGGACTGCAAGACCCATCTGGGTGATGGCCCCGATGGAGCCGCCTCGACCATCTTCCTGACCGAGGGACAGTCGGCCAGCGGATCCATGGTCAGTGCCAGGGATGTGTACACCCAGGCCATCTTCAGCCTC
>MIBM01000196.1:0-3621 GCA_001830645.1 Spirochaetes bacterium RIFOXYC1_FULL_54_7 | reverse complement strand
AAGCGGGTGCGCATCTACAAGAACGCTGAACTGTACAACATGATGATGGCCTTAGGTATTGAGAACAACCTGGAAGGCCTGCGTTACGGCCGCATAGTGCTGGCCACCGATGCCGACTACGACGGCTTCCATATACGCCTGCTGCTGCTTACCTTCTTCCTGACCTATTTCGAGGAGCTGGTAACCCAGGGCAGGGTGTTCATACTGGAGACCCCGATCTTCAGGGTACGCAACAAGAAGGAAACACGATACTGTTACAGCGCCAAGGAGCGTGATGAAGCCACGGCAGACCTGGGCTACACCGCGGAGGTTACCCGGTTCAAGGGCCTGGGCGAGATAAGCCCCAAGGAGTTCGGCCAGTTCATAGGCGCCGACATACGCCTGGTACCGGTAGACGTCGGCTCCCTGAAAGCCGTACCGGAGGTCCTGTCCTTCTACATGGGCAAGAACACCCCGGCCCGCCGGGACTTCATCATGAAGAACCTGGTGGACGACCTGTAGACACGCGCCCGGATTCCTGAACCCGAACGAAAGGCACCAACGAGATGGCTTACGTAAAAAAGATCTTCAACGAAAATTTCCTCTATTACGCCAGCTACGTGATCAAGGACCGGGCCATACCCGACCTTGAAGACGGCCTCAAGCCTGTCCAGCGTCGCATCATGCATACCCTCTTCGAGGCCGACGACGGCAAGTACCACAAGGTGGCCAACATAGTCGGCTCGTGCATGAAATATCACCCCCATGGTGACGCTTCCATCTACTCCGCCCTGGTGGTGCTGGCCAACAAGGAACTCTTCATAGACAAGCAGGGAAACTTCGGCAACCTGTATACCGGCGACTCCGCCTCCGCAGCGCGCTACATAGAATGCCGGGCTACGCCCCTGGCCAAGGACATACTGTACAACCCAAAGATAACCGAATACGTGGACAGCTACGATGGACGCAACCGGGAACCCGTGGTATTCCCCGCCAAGCTGCCCGTAGTCCTGCTGACCGGTGCGGAAGGAATAGCCGTAGGCATGAGCACCAGGATACTGCCCCACAATCCTGTGGAAGTACTGGAAGCCGAGATAGCCTGCCTGCAGGGTGAAGACTTCCAGTTATATCCCGATTTCCCTACCGGTGGTGTCATCGATGTGGAGGAGTATGACGACGGGCAGGGTAAGGTTCGCGTGCGTGCCACCCTGGACGTGTCGGATCCCAAGCGCATCGTGGTGCGGGATCTGCCCTTTGGTACCACCACAGAAAGCCTCATAGAAAGCGTGGAAGTTGCTGCTAGAGCCGGGCGGCTGAAGATAGCGTCCATCAATGACTTTACCACCGACAAGGTGGAGATAGAAATACGCCTGGCCAGGGGCGAGTACTCCCAGGACACCATAGACGCCCTGTATGCCTTTACCCAGTGTGAACAATCCATATCCTGCAACTTGCTGGTAATAAAAGATTCCCTGCCAACCCTCATGCGGGTACCGGAAGTTATCAGGCACCACGCCAAGCGCCTCCTGGCCGTATTGAAGGCAGAGCTGGAACTGCAGATACGCGAACTCCTGGACGAGATACACGCCCGGACCCTGGAGCGTATCTTCATAGAAGAGCGCGTCTACAAAGCCATAGAGAACAAGAAAACCCAGGAAGGGGTCCAGAAGGCGGTCATAGACGGCCTTGCCCCCTTCGCCTTGGAGATCAAACGGGAAGTAACCCCTGATGATGTGGAGCGCTTGCTCAAGATTCCCATCCGCCGTATCTCCCTGTACGACATCGAAAAGGCCCGAGCGGAACTGGAACGGCTCAAGGCAAAACTCAAGGAAGCCCGCTACCATCTGGCCCACCTTACCGAGTATGGCATAGCCTTCCTGTCTGGCATTGCGGACAAGCTGCGGCCCCACTGGGCCAGGAAAACCAAAATACAGTCCTTCACCAAGGTGGACGCCCGGGAAGCGGCGCGCCGCAACATAGCCTTGCGTTACGATCCCGCCACCGGCTATCTGGGCAAGGCTGTGTCCAGTGGCGAGTTCCTGTTCGACGTGTCGCCCTTTGACAAGATCCTGGTGATGCGTCACACCGGCATGTACAGCGTGGTACCCGTACCAGACCGGCTCTTTGCGGACAAAGGGATGCAGTACTGCGCCATTGCCGACAAGGATTCCATTTCGTCGGTCATCTTCACCGTAGTGTACCGGGACGGCAAGACCGGCTACCCCTGCATCAAGCGCTGCAAGATAGAAGGCTGGATCATGGGCAAGGACTACCAGTTGGTACCCGAAGGCGGCCGGCTCCTGTACTTTACCGCCGAACCCAAAAAGACCATTGTGGTGCATTACGAACCAAAGGCCAGGCTGAAAACCCTGGACGCCCGCTTCAGGGTCCAGGATTACGACGTGAAGGGCCTTAAAGCCCAGGGGGTGCGTCTGTCCAACCGGGTTGCCAGCTCCGCCGCGGCCGAGACCATACCAGGGCTCTTCGATGCCAATGGCGAGCCACCTGCGCCTACGGGCATGCCGGACATGCCTAAACCATCTGCCAAGGCCGCTGCAAAGCCAGCCACCAAAGGAAAAGCGGTAGCAGGAAAGACCAAAAAGCCGGCCGCCGGGGGAAAGGCCAGCACAACAGCAGCCGGAAAGACTTACATAGAGTCCAAGGCAAATACCAGCAAGCCGGAAAGCAAACTATCCGCACCCAAGGCAACAGCCGGAAAACCAGAAGAAAAGCACGGCGGCCTGCTTGAGAGGGCAGCCTCCAAGAAGAAACCGGTCAAGTGAACTGCTGTAGTGGCAAGGAACTATGAGGCTATTAGCGCCATGCCGGAGAATGTTGCAGCTCTTGACATTTTCAGGCTCATCAGATAAATTGCCCTTGCCTTAAGAGAGTATTCCCCTGTAGCTCAGCTGGCAGAGCAAGTGGCTGTTAACCACTGGGTCCGTGGTTCAAATCCGCGCGGGGGAGCTAGACAGAAAGACCGTCCTTCGGGACGGTCTTTCTGTCTATAAGCCCCCCGCGCGGATTTGAACCGGAGGCTTCGGTCCGAGCTGGCGAGGACGAGGTGCATGGATGTGCCGAGAGAAGCCGTAGGCGGGCTGGAGCGAGCGGCCACAATGGCCGCGAGTGGAAGCCAAATCCGCGCGGGGGAGCTAGACAGGAACACCGGGATCAACAAGCGGACGCCAATTGACGGCAATGCCCAGCCTTCCCCTGATATAGCAATAATATACCCTTTCAATGTCAATTAGAATTGCCTTCCAATTCTCTATAGGATAGCTAATAAACCAAGATCCGGGATTGACAAATGATAATTCTGTGCGCATTCTTGTGGAAAGTATCATGAAACTGTGCTGTCTGCTGGATCGGGGGATTCAATGTCACAATCATTGTCATCTGCGTGCATGCCGCGTGAGTCTACGTTCAAACAGGATCGTCGCGCCACTGTCCTCAACCTGGACAATTTCCTGAATGGTACAATCGACGGCAAGGAGTTCTTCCAGGAGAACTACCTGACCAATGGCATGGATACCCTCATTGACCGGGCTTTCCGGCATCTCTCCGATGGAGCCACCGGCAATTCCATCTTCCATCTCTCCCAGTCCATGGGCGGAGGTAAAACCCATAGCATGATGGCCCTCG
>MIBM01000195.1:9055-12823 GCA_001830645.1 Spirochaetes bacterium RIFOXYC1_FULL_54_7 | reverse complement strand
GTGGTGGTATCCTCTGCCGATTTCCTTACAGAGCTCATGCGTATGAGCGAGTCTACCTTCAATGTGTCTTTTGCCCTTTCGGCAGCAGACTGGCTGAGCTCGGGCGATGATCTGATAGCCATACGGTCCAGACTGGATGCGGATCGCCGGCTCAACAAGATACAGGATGAAGCCACCCGTTCGATGCTTGTCTTCTTTACCTATTTCGTCAACCTGGCCTTGATTCCCCTGGGTGTAATACTGGTAGGTCTATTGAGATCATGGAAACGCAGCCGGCTTGAACGCCGGGCCAGAGGAGCTGAAGAATGATGAATTACCGTCGGAAAGTACAGTTGCTTGTATCCATCAACGTGGTTCTGGCTTTGGCAATAAGCCTGGGTCTGCTTTTTTCACCAGCCCGATCCAGCAGACGTGTGGAATCCAGGACCATCCTGCCCGACGCCGATTCTGTCACTCGTATCAGCATGGAGGGGACAGAGAGGCTGGAGCTTGTCAGATCTGGCAACAACTGGGTCATGCTTGATGCTGGTAAACCAGTACCCTTGAATTCGGCGCCTCCTGCGGAGGCGATGTTTCCATCGGAGGCGGCGCTGCCTGCGGAGACGTCACTGCCTGCGGAATCGTCACGCGTGCTGGCGTTCCTGGGGGTTCTGGGCGGGGTGGACAGGCTGCAGACGGTGGCATCGGGCCGATCATCCTGGGCTGGCCTCGGCCTGGCCGAGGGACAGGCCAATCGACTGATCCTGTATGGACAGGACGGAAACCGGATCGTCTCTTTGGCTGTCGGCAACTTTGATCCCACCGGCAGGTATTCGTATCTGCGTATAGACCCGGCAGAGACGGTGTATGCAGGGACCTCCAGTCTGGCTTCCTACCTGTCCGGCGGTCGGCGCTCATGGCTTGACCTTGGAATCTGGGATCGGTCATACGGAACAGGAGACGTACAGTCACTGGTATTGCGCGGTAGCTTGGACCTCCCCGATGGCAGCCGTATAGTTACGGATTACCGGTTGACCCGCTCCGGTCCAGCCTGGACGGCAGACAGGGATGGTTTACTACTGGATACACAGAAAGTTGAGGGGATGCTGAGATCCATCCTGGTGGCCAGAAGTGAAGATTACCTGCAGCCGGACGACTATGGTCCGCCAGTACTGGGTGTCAGCCTATTGCTCGGTGACGGATCTTCCCTGAACCTGGACATACACAAAGGCATCGAGGATGAACGGTATGCTGCGGTTTCATCCAGACGATCACGGCCGATCTCATTGTCTTCATGGACCATCCGGGACGCAGTCAGGCCATTGGAGGCCTTGCTGGTGCCCGCACCTTGATTAGGCGCAGGGCCTACTGGTTTGCCAGGTAGGCCCTGAATTTCTCGGGATCCGGCCTGAAGGCCATGATATGGGTGTCCCGTTCTTCCCGGGCCTTCCTATGGGCTGACATGGCTTCACCGATAAGTCTGTCTGCTTCTACAAGTCTACCGGACCTTGAACTAAGGCCGATGAACAGATTCAGGTAGCTCATAGGATCCGAACGATCCTGGATAAGCAAGGCAAGCTTTTTTAGAAGTTCTTCGCTCATCCGCATGGCTTGATCTACGTCGGTGTTTGGCAGGATTATTGCCAGCCCCTTGGTTCCAAAAATGAAGGCAAGATCGTTGAACGAGAAGAAACTCCGGCTCGTCTTCGCAAACACGGCATAGTTGGGGTCGGAGCGGCCAGTCGCCGAGTCGAGACTGGCTATCAGTATGGACAAATCCTGCTCGAATGATGCTGACCGGCGTAGTTCCGCTCCAAGTCTTTCCCTTAAGTAGGATTCCCAACCTAGACCGGTTTCGGGATCATACAGTCCACGTGGCCCATCCAGGGGGCTGGTCTTGCCTTCGGGCACTTCTTCTGTTTCAGGCAGGGTTTCTTCGGCAGTAAGAAGTTCCAGTTCCTCGGGCTCATCTGCAACTTCAGCATCCGTTTGTGCCATCATGGCGGGAAAACCGATCGATGCCGGAGGGGAAGACAATTCCATCAGTTCCGGGAATTCGTTCAGTTGCCCGGAAATGGTCGGGGTTCCATCTTCAGACAAGATGGAATCCGCAGTTTCGTCTGTTGCCGGAACCGGAGTCCCAGGCTTCCCGGTCTGTGCAGGCTTTTCTGTCACACCCTGTGGCGCAGCGTCTTCCCCAGCGCCCATCCCAGCGCTCGTGCCGGTATTGGTCGCGGTGCCTGTCGCCGATACCGCTATTAGCCAGGCCGCCGTGAGTGCCAGCAAGGCCATCAGGCTGATGGTGGCGTCCTTCAGGGGCTTGTATAGCTCACCCTGGCGTAGGGTTACATACAGGGCATCCAGTACAAGGCCAGAGGCAATTACCCCATTGAACCGGGCCACTGTATTTTCCGGGTACACATAAACCGGACCTTTTGCGCTTGGTCTAGGTTCTGCGTAATACGGAGAGGCTTCTGGCAGGGCGTATAGCACTGTTCCCGATGTGTCGCTTATGACAATGGCGAGCAGGCGATCGTCATCAAGCCAGGCGTTTCGGGCTGCATCCGTCCATCTGGTTCCTGCAAGGGTTGACGGAAGATCGATGGAATTGATGGCCAGCCGGCGCAGGGCTCCATATGAAGATCTGACCGCCTCCTGGCCAGCTGTCCAGAAACCCGCTATGCGCAGGGCAGGCCAGGCAATTATCGCAGGGATGGCTAAGGTAAAGACTATGGCTAGCAATATTGATCCACGCTTCATAATGATCGATTATAGACTGTAATCGTTGCTTTTGAAACAACAAGAATTCATGGATTTTTACTTTATTTAGTCCAGACTTCTGGAGGCGATGCCATGGATATTCGATGTCGATCTCTTCCCCCGGGTTGGTATCCCGGGAACCGGGATGAAATAATACAGGCCATAGCAGGATGGAAGGCTGCCGGCCCGGTAGTTTCTAGTGCTGCAATCGCGGCTATAGCCCCCCATGCTGGTTGGTATTTTTCCGGACGGCTGGCCTGGGCTGCCTGGCAGGCTGCAAATGAAGCCGATACTGTCATCATTCTCGGGGGGCACCGATCCGCAGGCACACGCCTGCTTGTTTCCATGCATGATGCCTTTGATACGCCTCTGGGTCCCATAGAGGCTGATGATGAAACACGTTCCATGCTGTTCGATGGTCTTGCAACCGAGGCCGACAGGCAGGTGGACAACACGCTTGAGGTACATTTGCCTTTTGCGGCATACCGTTTTCCGGGAGTCAGGGCGGTGTTGGCAAGGGTTCCAAACGATGCAAGCGCTGTAGCCTTCGGTCGGAGGTTAGCCGATATTGCCGCTGGATCCACACGCCGGTTCTATGTGCTTGGATCGACGGATCTTACCCATTACGGCCCTTCTTACGGCTTCGAGCCAGGTGGTTCAGGAGCCGAAGGCAAAGCCTGGGCTACAGTGGCGGACGAAAGCATAATCAAGGCTTTCATGGATTTTGATGATGATAGAGCCTTGAAGGCAGCCAATCGCGGAGCCGCCTGCTCGGTTGGTGCCGCCCTTGCTGCCATGAGCTATGCCAAGGCCAGGGGAGCAAAGAATGCCGAGCTGCTTGGACGATTTTCAAGTGACGAAATCATGAGCAGTTCATCTTTTGTAGGTTACTGCGCCATAGCCTACCGCCAAACCCGGGTTCCAGGAGTGCAATAGTACCACTTCGCGTTTAAAGCTGTTGCCCCTGTCAAACTCGTTCTTGAACATACCGAAAGACGTACAACCGGGTGAAAGAACAACTATGGAACC
>MIBM01000195.1:8816-9034 GCA_001830645.1 Spirochaetes bacterium RIFOXYC1_FULL_54_7 | reverse complement strand
CCGCCTCAAGGCTTCTTTGAAGTCTGTGTATGGGCCTTCGTAGGATATGCCGTCTTCATCCAGTAAAATCCTTAGTTTATCAGTACCTGTACCAGCCAGCAGGATTATGGCGCTGGCCCTGCGGTAGGCTTCCCTGACAGGGGTAAAATCAAGTTATTTGTCGGTGCCGCCGGTTATCAGGATCATCGGGTCATCGAAGGCAGACAGGGCGGCAGCGG
>MIBM01000195.1:3295-8759 GCA_001830645.1 Spirochaetes bacterium RIFOXYC1_FULL_54_7 | reverse complement strand
CGTATTCGGCGAATACCTCGAGCCTGTGCTCAACCCCACCGAATCCGGCCAGTGCCTGTCCCAGTTCAGCGGGATTTGCGCCTGCACACCAGGCTGCGGCGGCTGCGGCAGCCAGGTTCCTGCGGTTGTGGGCCCCGGGAAGCTTGATTCTTGCCGGAAGTATCTCCGCATCATCCCTTCCCGGTAGCCGTGCGATGCAGCTGCTGTCCGGCAATATCCTTATCCCGAAACCATCAGTGGGAAGTTTGTTGCCGTACCAAAGGACCGAGCCTCTGGTCTCGGATGCGAAAGACTGTCCATACTCATCTTCGACATCGCAGATGGTCCAATTTTCAGATTCCTGATCGGCATAGATCAGACGTTTGTCCGCCACATAGGCTTCCATGTTGCCATAGCGGTCCTGGTGATCTGGTACTATCCGGGTCAGGACAGCGGCAAGAGGTTTCAGCAGACCGCGGCCTTTCAGGTCTCCGAGTTGCCAGCTGGATAGCTCTAGTACCACTCTATCGGATGGCTTCACCTCATCTATGAAATCCAGGGGTGAGCGGGTTATGTTGCCTCCCAGGTGGGTCTTGATTCCGCAGACATTGAGGGCATGGGCTGTTGCGCTTGCGGTTGTCGACTTTCCCTTGGAACCAGTGATGGCCACAATAGGGGCTGTACAAAAGGTCAGGAACACCGACAGGTCGGTCTCCACCCTGGCAGCAGCCCTGAGGTATTCCGAATCTGGCCGAACTGCCGGATTCTTGATCACCAGGTCAGCACTGGAGAAATCCGCCAATTCATGCCTGCCAAGGACAAAACGTATGGGTAAGCCGGCAAGGGCCTCAATGGACGGCTTTAGTATGGTTTCATCCCGGGTATCAGTGACAGTGACCATCGCCCCCAGCTGTGCAAAGAATCTGGCCGATGCCAGACCACCGCCGTTCAGGCCAAGACCCATCACTGTTACCTTCTTGCCGGATATGGAGTCAGTTCTTGGTGTGTACATGATGAAGCGCGTACTCCTTGTGTTCGCGGTCGTTCAGGTAGGCCTCGACGGAAAAACTCATCAGCGGAGCCATCCAGGCCTCCGGTATCTTTTGATGCAGAGAGGTGAAAATCGGCAGTTTTAGTGAAAAATCCTCATTTTTCAGGGCTTCTTGTATGCCTTCTATTTCCGGCAGGAAGAATTTGATGGCATGATGCAGGAGTGGTATGATGTTCCGCCTGCCTTCGGAACTCAGGATGGGTGAAAACCCGCAGATAGTCTTGTATTTGCAGAACAGCGGAAAATAAGGATAGATCTTGCGGTCAGCCGGTACGAACAACCTGGTGAAGAACTTGGACAGGTCGGTATCCATCCATATGCCACGCACCAGGTAACCTTTTCCCGACTCTCCTATCCAGGTCTGGGATATCATTTGTTTGATACGGAAGGCCTTTACCTTGCCTGACTCCCACATAACCGCCTCGAGGGGTATTATCTCCGATTCAAGGTACAGACGGCGGGTGGAATAGGCTTGGGTGGTGTCATTGGTGCCCCGTTCTATGATCTCAGCCTCGAAGGGCTTGGCAAGGAGATCCAGCCGCAGGAGATACAAGTAGGTTTCATCACCTACCTTGTACAGCCGGTAGAAACAGGGCTTGAGTATCTCGGCAGGATCGAAGAAATAGGTAAGCCCTGAAAAACAGGCCGGCAGAAGGGCAACCATCTGCTTGATTACATCTTTCAGGGTGTGGGCATAGTCGGCATCTGGTACAGGACGGCGGATATCGTGGTGAATAGGAAAATGAGGAATGATCAGCGGTGTATCAAACTCGATGAAGTATTCTTCGGACTGGTTGAACCTCATTGCATAGGGCGAATTTTCAGCTTTTTCGGGAGTTTCCCCCAGAAGCTGATTTATTCCGGGGTCGATATATGAAATTCTGATTTCATTGAGCAGCTGTTCCATAATTATGCTCAAGTATAGCCATGGTCATCACCCGAATCAATCACCGCGCCTTGTTGTACTGCTTTGGTCATGGTATATTTTTATCGGGTGTGAATCCTGAAAAGGAGTCTCGATGAAAAAAAATATCCTGGCTTTGGTTTTGCTTATCCTGTTCTCCTCTTTTATACCCCTGGTTGCCCAGGAAGGACCCGTGGCGACCATAGAGTTTGCAAGTGGTGATGATGTACTGGTGATCCGTTCCGGCAGACGGCTTGGTTTTTCTGATCCCTTTGGCCTTGAACTGCTGGAAGGGGATCAGGTTCAGACCGGTAGGGGCGTGTTCGTTGAACTACGGCTGCATGTGGGCAGCGCGGTGGTCAAACTGGCAGAAAATACTACATTCAGATTGGAGCGCATGGTCACTGGGGAGACTTCCCTGTCCCTGGTCTATGGCCGGGTCCGGGCAAAGGTAGATAAACTGGCCGGTACCGATACCTTCACCATACGCAGCGCAACATCGGTTGCAGGCGTCAGGGGTACCGATTTCGGCATTGATGTGATAGCCAGACAGCAGGCGGAGGCTCCGGAGAATCTGACCAGGACCTATGTATTCGAGGGATCCGTAACAGTAACTGCATTGCTGAGGTCCAGCCCGCTTGCAGCTGAAGGGCTGGAACCAATTCCGCGGGAGTATACCCTGGAGGCCGGCGAGATGGTTGTGGTCAGCCGTGTCGATACCGCGACAGAAGCGGAAAAGACAACCATACAGCCCGATATCCTCCAATTTTGGTCTACCAATGATTTTTCGACGATCAATGTGCCAGACATACCGGAGAAACCTGAAGTACTGGCTTCTGCGGAGGCAAAAGCCGATGCCGGAGACGGAAAGGGGTCTGCACTGCCTGACACAGCATCTGAAATCAGCTCCGCGCTTCTGAAGGAAGCCTTTGATCGTGGCTACAGTACCGGCTATCCAAAGGGCTATGAAGCTGCGATGGCGGTCATTCCCGCCCAAGCTGCCCCGCAGGAGTTTGTCCTGCCGGCAGGCCTGCTGGGTGTGGCTGAGTCCATGCGGATAAAGCAGGCACTTACCCTTCAGAAAGGTGGCATCATAGCGGGAAGCATCCTGGTGTCGGCGGCCGCCGGTCTGGCTGGAACCGCCATCTGGCAGATGGAGTCTGGCGATCCTGAAAGATCAGTGGACAACTATCGTGTGGCAGCCATCATGTCACTTTCGTCACTGCCGTTCTTCCTGGCGGCTTTGGTGGTAAGACCCTGACAAGCCTTGGTGTCCACAAGTTCAGACCTTGATACGAGCAGGGTTTTCAACTGTCGCCTGTAATTTCTTTGATGAATTCCCTGTACTCCAGGTTGCCCAGTAGCTGATCATGGGTACCAAATGCAAGAGTCCGGCCTTCCTTCAGGAAAAGCACCTTGTCTACGTATTGCAGGGTAGAGAGCCGGTGTGAAACGATCACGCACGAAATGTCGGCTGACAGCTCATTCAGGCGGTTCATCAACCTTTCCTCGTTGGTAGCATCAAGGCTGGCGGTTATATCATCAAAGAGCAGTAGTTCCGGCTTCCTGGCCAGAGCCCGGGCAATGGCCATACGCTGTTTCTGGCCACCCGAGAGGCTTATGCCGCGTTGACCTACAAGGGTATGCTCCTTGTCGGCAAAGGCGGTTATCTCGCTGGTCAGCTGGGCCGTCTGCACGGCCATGCCGAAGTTTCCATCCGTATGGTCATCACTGCCGAAGTCTATATTCTCCCGCAGGGTGCCTGAAAACAGCAGAGCCTCCTGGGGTACATAACCTAGCAGGGAACGGTATGAATCGCCATCGCTGTCGCGTAGATCCTGTCCATTGATCAGTATCTCACCGGAACGGGGTGACAGAAGGCCTATGATGGCCTTTATCAAGGTTGTTTTGCCGCTGCCTACCGGTCCTATAACGCCGAGTCTTTCGCCACGGTGGATGATCAGGGATACACCCTTAAGTGCATCACCCGGTCGGTCACCATAGCCAAAACAGACATCCCTGAGTTCAATGCTCTGTATCCTGTCTACAGGATGTCTGATTTCCCTGAACTCAGGGTCGGGATGGTTGGCCATCTCCTCCAGGCGGTCTATATTCACAAAGGCACGCTTGCCTGACACAAAGAGTTGCGGAATGTCCAGGATTGGATAGATCAGCATGCTCAGGTAGGTATAGAAGGCATAGAAGGTGCCTATGGTAATCTCGCCCCGTACTGCCATGATGCCGCCGGCAAAGAATATGCCTGCCTGGGCTATGTAGTCGATATACTGGTAGATGAGGTGAAGCACTGCTTCCAGTCTGGCCACACCCATTTCGGTATTGCGCCGTGTCTCAAGAACTTCATTGAAAAAGCGGCGGTACTTGTCCTCGCAGGCATAGGATTTGATGATCCGTACCCCTGAAAAGCTCATCTCCAGCCTGGAGTTGATGGCGCTGATGGCCTGCTGGTTCTTCTGGAAGGTGTCGTAGATCCTGTCCTGGGTTATGTAGAAGATGACGATCATCAGGGGCACCGGGATGAGGGAGTACAGGGTCAATTCAGCATTGATGAGGAACATGGCGGTAAGGCAGAAAGCCACCTTGCTGATGGATTCAACCGCCCTGAAGATACCGGAGCACAGGAACCACGACAGCTTCGGAAAATCGTAGATGTCGTCGGTCAGACGTGTGACTATGTCACCCGAGGCAAATCGTGAGAAGAAGCTGTAGTCCTTGCCCAGAATACGGCGGAAGTATTTGCCCCGGATGAGGTGCTCGAAGACTGAATTGGTCATGCCCCGGATGCCGGGGAACAGGGAAGCAACCAGCCCGGCCAGGCCAACAGCCACCAGGACGAGGAGGAGCCGGTTTACCTCCAGCATGGGATCACCTGTCGTCGGAGTCTCCAGTAATCCCTGAATGGTGTCCAGCAGCAGTTTTGACAGATAAGGGTAGCTGACTGCAACAGCGCTGGACAGGAGGGTGAGAAGGAAGAGGATGGCTATGAGGCTACCCTTTTCACTCCAGATGGCACGTATCCAGACCAAGTGGGAAGTTCCGGGAGTCCTGGATCCGGGGGCTTCGGCACCCGGGTCTTTTGTCTGGCTGGCCATCATCGGACTGCCTCCACCACAAGGTCCGGGAATTGCAGACGTACCAGTTCTTCGTATTCAGGCAGGATTGCCAGTAGTTCTTCATGCCTGCCCTGGGCAATTATGCGGCCTTCCTTGAAGAAAAGTATCTTGTCGGCCTTGAGTATGGATGACAGGCGGTGGGCTACTATAATGGCCGTTCGGCCTTTGAGGAGTTCGGCCATGCTTTCCTGTATCCTGCGTTCTGTTGCCACGTCCACACTAGCGGTGGCTTCGTCCATGATTATGATTTCAGCATTGAAGGCTACAGCCCTGGCGAAGGACAAAAGCTGCTTTTCTCCCATGGACAGGTTGGCGCCTCGTTCGTGAAGCTCTGTGCTGATTCCCAGAGGCAGACGGCTGACGAAATCAGCGGCATGCACAGTACCAAGGGCAGCACTT
>MIBM01000195.1:758-3271 GCA_001830645.1 Spirochaetes bacterium RIFOXYC1_FULL_54_7 | reverse complement strand
TCATAGACCCTGACATTCTCCAGAATGGTACCCGGAAACAGGTAGATGTCCTGGAGTACAAGGCCAATCATACGCCGCCAGGCATGCAGGTCCAGGCTCTGAAGGGAAGTGCCGTCCACGAAGATGCCACCCCCTGTGGCCGGATAGAAGCGGCAGAGCAGGCTTACCGTCGTTGTCTTGCCGGAACCTGAAGGACCAACCAATGCAAGGGTCTCCCCTTTGTGCACAGTGAATGTAACGTCCCTAAGTACCGGTTCATCAGCCTTGTAGGAGAAGTTCACGTTCCTGAACTCGATAGCGTCATTGAAGACCGGCACCGTTCCGGCTCCCTTCTCTTCCGGCGCCAGTTCCATTATACCGAACACCCGGTTCAGGGCGACCCGTGCCTGTTGTATGCCACGGATGTTCTCCCCGATGGCAAAGATCGGTTCGAACAGCCGCATGCCAAGTTCTATGAATACCAGCAGGGTTCCTACGGTCATGGCCCCGGCGAAGATGCCCGGAGCCACCAGGCGGATGATGAGTACTATGAACATGGGACCGGCAAGGAAGTTGGTAAAACCCATGGTGCTGTATTCAAGCAGGCTGGCCTTGATCTCTACATCACGCTTTTCCTTGCTGGCTGCCTCCAGTTTGTCGGCAGCGTAGGCTGTCCGGCCAAAGGCTTTGAGAACCTCCACGCCCTGGATGAACTCCGTGGCTATCGCGGTGATCTCCGCATACTTCCTTCGTCCCTTTTCATACAGCGGCCGCAGCTTGTCGAAGATGAAGATGAATCCAGCCAGGAAGAAGGGTATGGGTATGAACAGTATTGCACTGGTCTTCGGATCCATAGAAAAGAAGACAAGGAAGGTTCCAACGAAATAAATCACATTGGACACCAGCATGATGCCGGTTTCAGAGAAAAGCTGTTTTAGTTTTTCTGTATCGTTTTCGACCCTGGCCATCAGTTCGCCCACCCGGTGCTGGTCAAAATATGAGACTGGCAGGGTAAGCATGTGGGAAAAGAGGTCTCCCTTGATCCTGGTAACCACACTGAGGCCGAGTTTTACTATCAGTATGGTCTGGAAATAGCTGAGTACTCCCATGACTATGATCAAGCCCAGGTACAGGACTGCATAGCCTATGGTCATGCGGAGGTCACTGGCCGGTATGGCCTTGTCTATCACCTCCCGGAGGATAAGAGGGCCGGCCAGGCGAGAGGCTGTTACCGCAGTCATGGCAAGCAGGCCGGCTGCGAAGAGCCACCAGTATGGGGCCAGATACGACAGGAAGCGACGCAGGTTCCTGGTTTTTGATTCAGAGTCGTTCATTTTTATCATCTGCTCCGCATTTACCCGTTGAGGCGTATCACGTGTGTATTCGGCCCCGGACTAGCCGTCCCGGTCCACGAAGGCCAACCGGCCCCGAAGGCGACGGTCATGGCCAAAATTGCATTGTCAGCCAGGAAGTATATCCCGCCGGAGTGATCAAGGCCAGTGGAAAAAACGCTTATGTGAAAAGAACTTTTATATGGGAAGAACGTTTGTCAGACAAAGACCAATCCACCGAGTATCGGTATGGTCAACAACGAGACTGCAGTTGAGATGAATACCAGACCGCTGGCTGTAACTTCGTCCCCGCCGTATACGCCGGCGAGGATGGTAGTATTCGCCGCAACCGGCATGGCGGCCATAAGCACTGGCACAGCCAGTTCAAGGCCACTCAGGCCGGATGCCTTGGCTAGGGCGAGTACCGCCAGTGGATGCAGGACGAGGCGATAGCCGGTGGTAAACCAGAGCCTTGGGCTACCGACTACGGGACCCAATCTGGTATTGGCAAGCACCGCACCGATAAGGGCCATGGACAGGGGCGTCGTGGTACTCCCGAGCAGGCTTGTTGCAGTTGCCAAGGGTTCCGGAATCCGTATAGAAAGAAGGAAGAGAACAAAGCCGGTGATGGCAGCAAGGACGGCTGGATTCATGCCTACCTTGAGTGTCCTGACCACGGAAACTACAAAGCTTTCATCCTTGGCAGCCGTTACCCTGCCTGCCACCATGATGGTGCCCACCGAGAAGGCCAGCAACTGGAAGGGTATGTTGTACACCGAGACCATGAACAGGCTTTCCTGCCCCAGCAGGGACTCGGCCACCGGAAATCCCATGAAGCCAACATTGGAGAAACACATGGCAAAACGGTGTACGCCCTTTTCACGATGCCCTGCCTTGCGGTACATGACGGTAAGCAGATAGGCCATGGGGAAGGCCGTTGCGTAGATGATGAACGAAAAGCCAAGGATACTCATGGCCTGGTTGCGCAGTTCCGGCGAGAAAGGCCTCTGCATGGAATGGATAACCAGGGCGGGCAGGGTAAAATCAAGGAGGAAGCGCGACAATCCCCGTATGGTGTCGCCCCGCAGTATGCCCGCCTTGCCAGCAATGAAGCCGGCTCCCATGAGGATGAAAAGTATCAGGCTTTGGCTGACTGAAGGTGGCAAGTTATCCATCAACAATGTATACCAAGTATGCCGACAG
>MIBM01000195.1:0-559 GCA_001830645.1 Spirochaetes bacterium RIFOXYC1_FULL_54_7 | reverse complement strand
CCCAGCCTTGATGCCGTTCAGGACACTGTCCCTGGCGGCTCCTCCCGAGCATCGCACGACATCCATTGCAAATCCACCGGTGGCCATGCGTTCCGCTGACAACCTGAGGGCAAAGGCTATGGATTCAAGGACAGCCCTGGCCATTTCCTTGCGCCCGTTGTTCATGGACAGGCCGAAGAAGGCTCCCCGCAGGTCTTTGTTCCACAGCGGAGCCCGCTCGCCGGTCAGGTAGGGCAGGAACAATACCCCGTCGGCTCCAGGTGTTGCCAGGGCGGCTTCGCGGTTCAGGTTGTCGGTTTCACTCCCTGTATAGCCCGCAGCCTTGGAGAACCATTCCAGGGCCTTGCCACTGGTTGACAGGCCACCAGAGAGGTTCCAGAGTCCCGGAACCGCGTGGGGCAGGCTGAAAATTGACTGGTCAGGAAAAGGCCGTGTGGCGCACAGATTAAGCGCCTCACTGCTGCCTGAACGGTCGCAGGCCATGCCTGGCCGTACCGTACCGGAGCCTGCCAGGGCTGCCAGGAAGTCCGGAAAGGCCGAGACCAGGGGGAGGCCGGAT
>MIBM01000194.1:7218-8186 GCA_001830645.1 Spirochaetes bacterium RIFOXYC1_FULL_54_7 | reverse complement strand
CCCACTCATTGCCGGAAATGGCCCAGTCCAGGAACACCGAGCGCATCGAACGATTGAACAGGAGGGCCAACTCGTCGGCCTCCAGGTCAGTCCTGAACTCGCCGCTGGCCTGGCCCTCTGCCACTATCTCCCGGACCAGGCTGTGAAGGTAACGTTCCGGATTGATGAGTATCTTGTCCGCATGCAGATCCACAATATTCGTAGCATACAGGATCTTGAGCATGGCAATGCCTACATCGTCACGAACCTGCCTGAGCTGGGCCTTGGTGAAGGCTATGATGCGCGACCTGGCATCGGGATAGCGTTTCAGGTTGCGATGGTACTTCCGGTAGTATTCATCTATGTTCCGGAATTCTTCTATGATGATGTCGCTCTTGGTCCTGAAATAGGTATAGAAGCTGCCTTTGGCGGTGCCTGCCCGCTGGGTTATCTCTTCAACCGTAACGGCGTCAAGGCCCTTCTCGCGGAACAGGGCTATGGCATTCTCGAAGAGGACGCGCCGTGTCTCCTGGGCCTGTTTCTGTCTTTTAGTCAAGTTTTCCATCGGTTTTGGTACCATCTCCCGCAACGAACAGTAACATAGAGGCTAGCGGTCATCAACAGCCAGTATAAGCCTGTTGACAGAACCCAATAGTAATCATACAGTTTAGTTGACCGTAGTCAATGACTTAATACACTTAATCAGGGGGCCCCCATGACAAAGGCAGCCATTTTAGGCGCGTACAATACACAGTTCGGATCTTTCGTGAAGCGTGACAAGGAGACAGGAGTCGTCACTGATACAAAATCCCTGTACGAACTCATGAACGAGGCCATCAGGGGTGCGGTTGAAGATGCCAAGGTGGATCCCGCAGAAATAGACGCGATCTGGGTAGGCTCCTTTGCACCCGGCCTGCTTACCAACCAGGATCACCTGGGACCCTACGCCCTGGAAGCCTATCCTGAAGCCTTCCGCTTCAAGCCGACCC
>MIBM01000194.1:0-7152 GCA_001830645.1 Spirochaetes bacterium RIFOXYC1_FULL_54_7 | reverse complement strand
GCGGCAGGTTCAGGACCGTTCTGGTAGTGGGGGTGGAAAAGATGAACCTCCTCAAAACCGCCGGCATTACCCACGCCCTGGCCGGTGCCTCCTTCTGGCCGACCGAAGGCGGACAGGGCATGACCTTTCCCGGCCTGTTTGCGGAATATGCCAAGGGCTACCGCGATCACTACCGCATAGATGATGAAAAATTCCGGCGGATGCTGGCCAGCGCGGGTGCCCTGATGTACCGCAATGGTGTTGAAAATCCACTTGCCCACTTCAGCAGGGGTGGCCCGTCTGATAGGGCTCAGCTCTTCAGTGCCGACGCCATACTGGGTCTGCCAGACGAAAAGAACCCCATGATAGCCGATCCCCTGCGCCTGCACGATTGCTCGCTGGTTACCGATGGCGCCGCTGCCCTGGTCCTGACGACCACTGAACTGGCCAAGGCCAGGAAAGACACCGTGGTGGAGTTTGCCGGTCTTGGCCACACTACCGAACGTCTGGCCATCCAGGACCGCCAGAACATGCACGAACTCATAGCAGCCAAAAAGGCAGCGTCCCAAGCCTATGCCGAAGCCGGTATAAAAGCAGGAGACCTGAATGCGGTTGAGGTACACGACTGCTTCACCATAAACCAGTTGCTGTGTACCGAAGCTCTGGGGCTCTCAGCCGACGGCCGGGCAGGCCAGGACTATCTGGATGGCCGCTATACCGCAGACGACAACTGCCCGGTAAACCTTTCCGGCGGCCTCAAGGCCAAAGGCCATCCGGTAGGAGCCACCGGCGCGTCGATGCATGTGCTCCTGTACAAGCAGATGACTGGCCAGCCCATAGGTCTGGGTCGCACCAAGGGCATACCGGAAGTAACGGCTACCCTTAACGTGGGGGGCTCGGCGGCTACCAATGCGGTCAGCGTGCTCCGAAGGGTACGCTAGATCCCGGATTGATTCATGACCTCGCAGGTTGCCATCTCGCCCTAATTTGATTTACCGTGTATAGTGCCCATGCTGTCCACTGGCTAGTTCCGGTGTCAGTATGAGCCAGCGGGATCGCGGTAAAAACGTTGCGGGGGAAGCGATGAAGACCAAAGAATACATCATGCATCTGCTTGCGGAGATATCCAACTACGTTCTGGAAAGCCACCCATCCAGAATGGTCATCTCCCTTCACCAGGAGGCCGATGGGTTGCACCTTTGCGTGATAGACAACCATGAGCGGCCGGATGCAGAACTCAAGGCCATGTCCAAGGCCCTGAACACCACGGTCCGCCCCGAAATGTCGGAATACTATGGGTCGATGGCAGGCAGCGACCTGGTAGGCTCGGCCCGGCTCAACCTGATTGGCTGGCAAGTAAAGCATGGTGATGTCACCCGCACGGACAAGGGCACCAAGATAGACCTGTGGCTAGGCAGTGACCGCTTTGATTCAACCAGGTTCAACATGCCGGACAAGAAGAAATAGGATAGTCCCAAAGGCCTGGTTTGCCCCTGTATCGATACCTCCATTACATGGATTTCAAATGCTTGTCTCATATTAATTTGACCTAGCCCAGGCGATGCTCAGTCCATAGACCCACCGGTATGGTGGTTCGGATTGGAGCGCCGTGAACTACCTGATTCTTGCTGCAGGAAGAGGTTCCCGTATGGGCAATCTCTCATCATACCTGCAAAAGTGCATGTACCCCATCATGGGCAAACCCTTCCTGGAGTGGACCATCGGCAGCCTTGTGGCAAACCGATGCTTCAATGTGGAAACGGATCGGCTCGTACTAGTCGTAGGCCATCTGCAAGACCAGATCAAGGCGTTTTTCGGGGACCTCTGGTGTGGCACTCCAATAACTTATATAGAACAAACCGAGGCCATAGGTACCGCCCATGCGGTATCAATTGGATGGCAAGCCTGCATGCAGGCCGAGGGCACGATCATAATACAGGCCGATGTTTGGGCGGAACCGGAGTTCTATGAAGACCTGATCAATCATTCTTTCCCGGATGTGCTTTCTGTCCACAGGCACGTCTGTTCCCGAAGGCACGACGAGCGTGTGGATCTGTCAGACGGAAGGATCACCAAGGCCTGGAAGGGAACCAGCCCGTATGTGGAATGCGGGATCTGGAAATTTTCACCAACCTTGGTCAGGTGGATGATGAAGCGGAAGGATGATGAATACCGTGCGCTTGCCTCTGTCCAGGCAGCCATAGAAGCAGGCTTGCCGGTAGGTTCCGTGGAAAGGAAACGATGGATACATCTTGGAGGCACTGAACCTACCGTCCAGGCCAATCTGAAGCAGGTAACCAGATTCCTGATGGATCGGGCAACACCATGATCCTCACCAAGACACCACTGCGGATTCCCCTGGCAGGTGGACTCACCGACCTGAAAGGTTATGCCGACCGTTTTGGTGGAACTACTGTCAGTGCCACCATAGACAAATATATTTTCATCGCTGTAAAGAAAAATCTTGGCAAGGTGTTCGACCTGCACTACCTGAACGCCTACGAAAAGGCAGACACTGTCGAGGATATACGCCACAACCATATCAGGGAAGCCATCAAGCTTACCGGTCTTGGAAACTCCCACCTTGATCTGACCATCATGAATGACCTGAACCACGAGGGCGGCCTCGGCTCAAGCGGGGCACTTACGGCTGGATTGCTTTCAGCCCTCAATGAACACAAGGAACAGCCTGTAGATGACAACCGCATCATCGCAGATTCTTCGAAGATAGAAATGGATATACTGGAAGGAGCCTCGGGCTACCATGATCACACGATTACCCAGTTGGGTGGCTTCAGATTGATCAACTATGAGCAGGGAACGCCCACCGCCATGGAGACCAACATTCCAGGTGAGCATCTGAAGCATTTCCTCAAGCGCTTCATGCTTTTCTATTCAGGGTTCCATGCCAAGACCAGGCCCTCGCTTGCCCTTCTGGCAGAGAATCTGGATTCCGTACTACCCCAGATGGATGCCATGAAGGCCAACGCCCATGATCTGATTGAAGCCTTGTCCAGGGGGGATGTGAACGGGGCAGGAGAATGCGTACAACGACAGCAAGATCTTAAACAGAAACTGCCGGGGTCTTTCGAGAACGAGTTCGTGATCGAGACCATGCGCAGGGCAAGGAAACTGGGCGTGTTTGCCCAGATTCCAGGAGGCAAGATTGGTGCCTTCCTTCTTGTCTACCGGCCATCAGGACTCAAACGCAAGAAAGTAATAAAACATTTCGGCGACCTGCAACATATACCCTTCCAGTTCGTGCAGGAGGGGACCCGCTCGGTTCGTTTATGAGGCATGAGGCATGAAGGCATGAATATATTGTACGGCATCACGGCCAACGGGAATGGACACCTCTCGCGCTCGGCACAGATAGTTTCCATTCTCAGGGAACGTGGTCATCAGGTAACTCTGGTAATAAGTGGCCAGCCCAGCAAACAGGTAATGAATGCGGAATCCCTGAAACCCTACTTCCGCTTTGATGGCTTCTCTTTTGCCAACAACAACGGCAGGATGAGTGCGGTTGCCACCATACTTTCAGCCCGGCCGTTCCGGTTTCTGGGTGATCTGTTGTCAGCCATGCCTGCAGGGAAGTTTGATCTGGCGGTTACAGACTATGAACCGCTGACAGCCTGGTATGCCAGGATGCACGGCATCAGATCCGTGGGCTTCTGTCACATGTATTCCTACCTGTACCCCGGGGTTCCGACACCAGACTCCAGATGGTATGAACGGCTTACCTTCCGATGGCTGGCCCCTGCAGACTTGATGCTCGGTATCCATTGGCATCCGTACCACCGGAACATAATTCCACCCTTCATCCAACCTGTTGACACATCACGGGAGGATGAAACCAGTGTACTTGTCTATCTGCCCTGGGATGACCCTCAGATTTATCTACCTGTACTGGCTGCTGTGAAGGGTTACCGATTCATTATATATGGCCATCAAATACTCAACCACCACGGTCATGGCGACTACCTCTATGACCACCAATCCGGAGAGGAAGGAACCCTGGTGTTCAAGACAGAGAACCGGACCGGATTTCTTGAAGACCTGGGACGCTGCGCTTCGGTGATTGCCAATGCCGGCTTCTCACTGGCCAGCGAGGCTGCAAGTATGGGCAAGCGTTTGCTGCTCAAACCCTATGCAGGCCAGATAGAGCAGGAGCACAATGCCACGGAGGCCCTCAGGCTGGGGTTGGCCATGAAGGCAGAGACGCTGGAACCAGATACCATTACACGGTTTCTGGCCGCATCCCGGCTTGAGCCGCTCGCCTTCCAGAACCTTGCTCCCCTCTTTGTAGACTGGCTGGAAAAGGGTAGCACCATACTGGATCAAGGCACCTGGGAAGCCATGTGGGGCAAGCGCCTGCCTCGGGAAGCCTATTCCAGCTCGCTCTCGTGTATCCACACCCCGCGCCATAGCCCACGGGAGAAGACCTCATACCAGCCGTCACCAGCGGTGTCCACCGGCATGAGCCGGCGGCCGGCCTCGTAGCGTTCCAGTACCGCTGAGCCGAAGGACGGCGAGCCCCTGGCAGCCACACCTTCGGTACCTGCATATCGAACCGGGTGCAGGACCGGCGTCAGTGCATCGAGGTCCTCCCGGTCATAGCCATCCAGGAACAACTGTATGCCCTGGAGCATTATGTCGGCATAGAATTCAGGTGTGTCGCGCATACGGATGCGGTCAGCCTCATTGCCCATGAAGCCCATCTCCACCAGTACAGCCGGGGTATATGGAGAGAGGGCATTGCTGAATCGCCACCATGAAAAGCCGAAATAGCCGCGCATGTTGGCCGTAATGCCGTTGTAATCCTGGGGCAGGCCGGACGCCCGGAAAGCAATCGAAAGGGCCTCGGCCAGCTCGGTTGAGCGGCGACTGGGTCGCCAGGGCGGTGACAGCTTCCAGCCGCTCCTGTACTTGTGCGCAGTCTTGCAAGGTTTTCAGGCAATTCGTCTATACGCCAGTGCCCAGGCTGTATGCCGATGCGCAAAGGCCTGTCCAGAGCTTCAAGCGAAGCAAAACCGGGCAGGCCTGGCAACATCGGTTCGGGCGAGCCGGGTGAGGCCATGGCGGAGGCCTGTTCCAGCCCGGAGCCTGGAGAACTACGGCCGAAGAAACCCCAGGCAAAGCTTGCCAACAGGCTGCTTGCAAGGAAAACCACCATCATCAAGACCGGAGCAGCCTGCAGGCTCTGGTTGACTCGCTTGATTATCCCCTTCAGCCTCATATATAACAATTTAAGCAATCTATCCAGATCATGCAACATGATGTTGGGAAATTGATGTGCTCGTGCTTGTTCAACCTGGTAACTATAGTTAACATAATGGACTGGCCCAACGACAGAAGGCAATCAAGGGTCCAGGACAATGCCAACTGATCCGGCAGGGCTGCAAGGCAGCCAGGAGGAAAAACACCATAATGGTCATAGATCTCCTTAGCCTTGTCATCGCCGGTGCAGTAATGAACCTTGCTTTCCTGGGACTATCAGCCTTCACCTGGTTACGTGCCAGGGGGTCGGCGCATGGGCCTGGATACTGGTTTGCTGGTTTTGCCTGTCTCACGATTGGCATGGCCTTGGTGGCCCTGCGCGGAAACATCTCGGATACCCTGTCCATCATCGTGGCCAACTCCTTGATCATGAGCGGCGTAGCCCTGAAAACCATCGGTCTGTTCCGTTACACTGGCTTCCAGGACAGGCGTATCGAACTTTCAGTTGCTGTTGGACTGACCATTGCCACAGCCTTGCTCGCCATCTACACCTTGGCACAACCAAGCCTGTCCGCACGGCTATTCATCATCAGCATCACAAATGCACTGCTCGGAGCCCTAAGCTCATATTGCCTGATATTCCAGTCTCCGGCAACACTTAAAGGCCATACCCGCATGTCCCTGGTATTCTACGGATCCTTTACCCTGCTTTACACCATTCGGTCAGCGAGAGCCATAGTCTGGGACCAGGGAGAAAACTGGCTCCAAAGGGGTGATCCCTTTGAATCCTTTGTGATGATAGCCGTGATCGTGCTCCTGGGTGGTATTGCAGTTGGAGAATTGCTGCTGCTCCAGGGCAGGCAGGAAGTATCCCTGGAGCAGACCGCGGCCAGGCTAGGCAGAAGCAATGAACTGCTGCAGGCAGAAGTAGAGCGGAGAACCAAGGCAGAAAACGAGCTACTGGCCATCAATCGGGAACTTGGATCCACCCAGAAGGAGATCATGATAACCTTGTCGGAGGTGGTGGAATTCAGGTCCAAGGAGACCGCCATGCATGTGGCAAGGGTCGGCGAGTACGCCAGGGCTCTGTGCCTGGCCGCTGCCCATCCTGAAGTGGAGGCAGCCCTGATTGCGGACGCCGCACCCATGCATGACATAGGCAAGATCTCGATTCCCGACGAAATACTGAACAAGCCATCCGGACTTGATGCTGCAGAACTGGCCTTGATACGCAGCCATACGACCGTCGGCTTCCGGTTGCTGGATAAATCAAAGCGGCCACTTATAAAAATGGCCGCCCTGATAGCCTATGAACACCATGAACAATGGGATGGCAATGGCTACCCTGAAGGCAAAAAAGGAGAGGCTATTTCATTTGCAGGCAGGATAGTCTGCCTGTGCGATGTCTATGACGCACTGGCTGTAGCACGGCCATACAAAGCTCCATGGGAACTACCGCGGATCCTCGAGTATCTGCGATCCCAAAGGTGCCTGATGTTCGATCCCACCCTTGTCGATGCGTTCTTCCTTCATCTTGACGATTTTCTAACGATCTCCGAAAGGCTTAAGGACGTCTGACTCAGCCCCCTGCCTTTGACTCGGTGCCAAGGTATGCGGCACGGACTGCAGGATTGGCTTTTACATCGCAGGCCGGGCCTTCCAGCGTGATCCGCCCTTGTTCAAGTACGTAGGCGCGGTCTGCAACATCCAGGGCCTTGTAGGCGTTCTGTTCCACCAGCAGGATGGTCTTGCCCAGGGCCCTGAACTCCTCGATGATGTCAAAGACAGTCTGAACCAGCAAAGGCGCGAGGCCTAGTGAAGGCTCGTCCATCAGGACCAGATCGCCATTGGTCATGAGGGCCCGGCCCATGGCCAGCATCTGCTGCTCGCCTCCGGACAGGGTACCGGCGCTCTGCTTGATGCGCTCCTTGAGGCGGGGGAACAGGGTAAACACCT
>MIBM01000193.1 GCA_001830645.1 Spirochaetes bacterium RIFOXYC1_FULL_54_7 | reverse complement strand
CCAGCGCGCTCGGTCTGTTTACTGATCTTACCGTATAAAAGGATGTTTTCGGTTGCAGGATCCATCAATGATTTTACCATGGCATTGACAGACTCGTCAGCGATTTCACCCTGGACATCCAGCCTGGACAGTGTCTTTGGCAAAGTTTCTACTTGTCCGGAAAACATGAATTGCCTGGCCAGACGTTTCATGCGGTATTCCGGATCATCACCAGCCAGGGACAATAGTCCACGAAGACGTGATTTGGCCTCACTGATTTCCACTCCACTCAAACCGTTCCTGAAGAAATCGCTTGATTCCTTGCAATAGGCCTCGGCAAATCTCTTGAATTGAGCAGGGGAGGTAGAGGAGCTTACTCCCCACAACCCTGCCAAGGGCGACAGGCTGAATGCTGATGAGATGCTGTAGCACAGGCCTTCCTGTTCACGAAGACGCATGAATAGCCGTGAACTCATGCTCTCCCCATAGGCCGAACTGGCAATTGATAACCGCCAGAAGTAATTCTCATCCATTTCAACCGGCAGAGGCAGGCCTGTGAAGACATATACCTGGCTACCAGAGGCACGCATCATAACTCTGGCCGGAACGAAGGCTGAACTGGCTGACGTAGGCTCAAGCCTGACGGATCGGCCGGCCAAGGCTGCATTAAACAAGCCAGACAATTGAATTGGATCGATATTTCCAGCAGCAGACATGATCAATGAACCAGAAGCAAATTTCCGGGCATGGAAATTGACCAGAGAGCTGAAATCTGCACTTCTGACCTCTTCCACCGTTCCTGCTATCTTGCGGCCAAGACCACCATCAGCATAGGTCAGGGCAAAAAATTCGTCCTGTCCGGCTTCCTCCAGATCATCATCCGCAGCCATTATTTCGTTGGCAAGAACATCTTTTTCCCGCTCGAAATCGACCTGCTTCAACCTTGGCTTACAAGTCATGTCCAAGAGTACCGATACGGCTAGGGAAGCACTGCTGCCTGGTACCAGGCTGTGAAGACACACCGTCTCACGCTCAGTGAAGGCATTCAGATAGCCGCCAACCCTGTCTATTACCCGTGATAGTTCCTCTGCATCCAGATCTCCGGCGCCTTTGAATACCATATGTTCAACGAAATGGGAGAGTCCCCGTTCTCCCTCTGACTCATGGGCAGATCCAAAGGGGAACCACAATCCTATAGCTGCTCCGGTAGCATGGGGCATGGGATCCATAAGCAACACAGAACCATCTGGAGAACGGTGGACGATTATATCGAGGGTTTTTACCGATGGTACAGACATTGTGTGCCTTTCGACAAAAAAGGCCGCCCCGTGGGCCGGCCTTTTTCAGTTGATTGTCAGTAAAACCTCTGCGCTGCCAGAAGGCAACGCGAAATCAGGTTTATTTCTGTTGTTCAGTAGAATCCAGAGCATCAACATATGAAAGATTGAGACGGCCTAGCTTGTCGATCTCCAGGAGCTTTACTGGAATATTCTGGCCTTCCTTGACCACATCGCTGGCTGCGTTGATCCTGGTACGTGAGAGGCGTGAGATGTGTACCAAGCCTTCCTTGCCTGGCAGGATTTCAACAAAGGCACCGAAATCCATGACACGTTTCACGGTACCCTGGTATATCCGTCCAACCTCGGGATCCTCGGCAATGCCTAGAACGGCGTCCTTGGCATCATAGGCTGCCTGCTGGTTTGAACCAAAGATGGTGACAGAACCATCATCGTCAACATTGATCCTGACGCCGTACTGCTCACAGAGAGCCTTGATGTTCTTTCCACCCGGCCCGATGATGGCGCCGATTTTATCTACATCGATCTTGACGGATACAATCTTGGGAGCGTAGACGGAAATCTCGGCAGCCGGAGTGGAAATGGTCTTCTCCATGACCGACAGGATATGCAAGCGGCCGCGCTTGGCCTGGTCCAAAGCCTTGGTAAGGATTTCCATGGAAACACCGGCGATCTTGATATCCATCTGGAAACCGGTAATGCCTTCTGTGGTACCCGCAACCTTGAAGTCCATGTCACCAAGATGATCTTCATCACCAAGGATATCAGAGAGCACCGCATACCGGTCGCCGTCGGTGATGAGTCCCATGGCAATACCGGCCACGGGGCGCTTCAGCGGAACGCCTGCAGCAAGCATGGACAGGGTACCGCCACAGACAGAAGCCATGGAAGACGAACCGTTTGATTCAAGTACTTCGGAGACAACCCGCACGGTGTATGGAAACTGTTCCTTGGAGGGTAGTACACGCTCAAGGGCGCGACGGGCCAGGTGACCATGACCAATCTCACGGCGGCCAACCCCTAGACGACCTACCTCACCAACCGAGAAGGGCGGAAAGTTGTAGTGCAACATGAACCGTTCGCGGCGGTCGCCTTCTATGTCGTCCAGGATCTGTTCATCAAAGGTGGTGCCCAGGGTAGTAACCGCCAAAGCCTGGGTTTCTCCCCGGGTAAACAAGGCCGAGCCATGGGTTCTGGGCAGTAAGCCGATCTCACAGCTTATCGCACGGATATCTTCGGTGCCGCGGCCATCTACGCGCATGCCCTTGTCCAGGATGCCAGAGCGCAGGATGTCGTACTGGATGTCTTCCATCAGGGCGTCAAATAGTTTTTTCTGGATCTCATCTACCAGGACATCGGCAAAAGCAGTTGCGGTTTCCTTTATGGCAGCCGCTACGTTTGCATAACGCTCGCCTTTGACCTTGGTGAACAAGGCCACCGCCAGGCGCTGTCGGGCAAAGGCGTCGATTTCTGATCTGCGTCCAAGCTCGACCCTGAGCGGTGCAAAGGGAAGTTTTGGCTTGCCGGCTTCATCGCGCATTTTCTCTATAAGCGTACAGATTTCACCAATTGGTTTCTTGGCGGCTTCAATGGCACCGAGCATGAGTTCTTCACTGACCTCATCAGCCCCACCCTCCACCATGGTGATTCCAGCTTTTGTACCGGCGACCACGATTTCAAGTGAGGATTTCTCGATCTGTTCGTAGGTAGGATTGATGACGTATACCCCAGCCACAAAGCATACACGTACCGCTGCAATCGGACCGGCAAAAGGAATATCGCTGATATGGACGGCCGCGCTGGCTGCATTGATGCCAAGGATATCGGGTGGATTTACACCATCCGCAGAGATGGTCGTGGGAACCACCTGCAGTTCGCGTCCGAAGGCCTTATCGAACAGGGGACGCATAGGGCGGTCTATCAGGCGGGAAACAAGTATTTCCCTGTCTTTTGGACGTGACTCGCGTTTTATGAAACCGCCGGGTATTTTTCCGGCAGCATAGTATTTTTCGTTGTATTCCACGGTAAGGGGGACAAAGTCCAGGCCTTCCGTGACTTTCTGGGAGCAACAGGCGGTCGCGATGACTGCGGAACCACCAAATCGGGCGAACACGGAACCGTTGGCTTGTTTAGCCATCCTGCCCGTTTCAAGGATCATGTCTTCATTGTTGATCCGGTATGTACTGATATTAACCATCAAGGGGTCTCCGTTTTATCCGCGCGTCCTGGAGGTACGGCTGATCATTCGGGACGCGATCCGAATCAAGGGCCGGCGCGACTGCCTCACAGGCTGATTATACGAAACGGCCCGAACCGCGCGTGTTCGGGCCCGTATCATGCTACTGTTACTTTCGAAGGCCCAGTTTCTGTATCAGTTCCCGGTACTTGATGAGGTCAGTGCGTTGCAGATACTTGAGCAGGCGCCTGCGTTGGCCTACGAGTATCAGCAGGCCGCGGCGGGAATTGGTATCCTTCTTGTGGATCTTGAAATGATCGGTGAGCTGGGTAATGCGCTCGGTGAGGAGTGCTATCTGGACTTCGGTTGAGCCAGTATTCTTGTCATTCGCGCCAAAGGTGGTCACGATTCTGGCCTTGTCCTCTTTCGTCACTGCCATGTGTCTATTCTCCTTAATCTCTTTATCAAACGTTATAGTCGTGGAAGCGTATGAACTGGGGTTCATAGCCTTCCGCCTGAACCCATGAAAGGGTTCCATCAGCATCAACCGAGGCTGTCGTGGGTTTGACTACATCCCCATCCACCAGCTGTACGGCATACTTTCCTTCACACGGTACGACTGCTCCAATAAGAGCCATCGATGCAGTGACTGTGCCTCTGTCGCGTCCGAGCCGTATCGACCGTAAGTCAAGCGTGTAGGGGCGACCCAGCATGGCGAGTGCCTGGTCCATCCTTCCTTCCGAAATAGTGGTACGTATCCTGCTCGAACTAACCACATCACCGTCCAGCCGTACTGGATCGACAACATGGGTTTCCGAACCGAGGCTCCGTGCTATCTGACCTACACCAAGGGCATCTGTCGATAAACGGTGGCCACACTTGAAATCACTGCCCACGACGAAAGTACGAACGCCGCAAAACTTTACCAGTATCGATATGAAATCGTACCCGCCCATTCTACTGAAATTCGTGGAAAAGTCAATCAGGACACAGACTTGGATCCCTGCCGCTTCCATCAGTTCCAGCTTCTGGGCCAGGGAAAACAGATTACCCGAAGGCTTGTGAAGCCTCGTCGATTTCTTGGGATTTTCCTTGAAGGTGATTGCCATTGGCACCAACCGGGGAGCCTGGCCAGTAACCCTGCGTATAAGCTCCATGTGTCCAAGATGCAGGCCATCAAAAACTCCAATGGTTGCCGCTGAAGGCGGAGGTTGATGATCTGTCCCCTGGTTGAGGATTTCATCCCAATGCTTGATTATCAATGTGGCCGCTCCAGAACGAAGGCATAACGCCAAGCGATGGACGGTGCCGGTTTCGGAGAGGCGATTCCAAGAAATTCACCGGCAGTGTCGAATACAGCGACCGAAGTGGAATCCGGTGCTGCCGCAAAGCTTGGCATCCTGCCCATGGGCAAGCCATTTGAAAAGGCTACGGCTTCGGTTCCTTCGAGTGTGCGGCATTCAAGGCCCAGGCCCGTAGCAACTTCAGGATCCATGCTTCGGATCCTCGTTGCGTCGAACTCTTCAAGCCCGACCGCACCGGCAAGATGGAATGGTCCAGAGGCAGTACGCCTGAGTGCCAGAAGGTGTCCCCTTGACCCGCATTCCAGAGCTATGTCACGGGCCAGTGAACGGATATAGGTTCCCTTGGAGCAATCTACCGATACCAGAGCCTTTCCGTCCTCGAAAGATTTAAGTTCGAGCCTGTGGATGGTGACTGATCGTGGTGGAAGCACAACTTCCTGGCCTTTTCGTACCCGTTCGTAGGCCCGCTCACCACCCACATGGAGAGCTGAATATACAGGCGGTACCTGCATGATTCCACCCAGGAAGGACGGCAAGGCAGACTGAAGATCATACAGGGTTGGTACCGGTGCCCGGGCAATTTCATGTCCTTCGGGATCAAGGGTAGCAGTCTCGGATCCGAAAACCATAAGGGCTTCGTAGGATTTTGTGGTAGCCATAAAAAAATCGGACATCCGGGTATAGCGCCCGAAAAGACAGACCAGTACTCCGCTTGCAAAGGAATCAAGGGTACCAGCGTGGCCAGCTTTGACCCTAGGACCCAGTTTCCTTGAGATTTTTCCAAGCAGGGAATAGGAAGTGAGCCCGGTCGGCTTGTCGATTACGGCAAATCCTTCCAGGTTCATCGACCCGGACCCATCAGTCACGAAAACAGACCCTTTATTTTCTCCCCGATCTCGAAACCTTGCTTTATACCCGTATCGGGGTAAAAGGTAAGCCGTGGAGTAAGCCTGATGCGAATGCGCTTGGCCACCGCACTCTGGATGAAGCCAGCGGCGTGATTGAGGCCGGCAACACCTGCCTCAAGCGCATCTATTTCCCTGAAAGTGGATACATATACTTTGGCATGGGAGCCATCCCGTGCAACTTCGGTGCGGGTAATTGACAGAAAACTGTCCACCCGCGGGTCTTTTATATCACCGCGAAGAAGCAGGGCGGATATCTCTATCCGCAACTGCTCCTCCACGCGTTTAAGCCTTATCCCTTCCACTTATACTATCGCTCAGCTTCCTGGTAATCTGTATTAGTTCGAATATCTCGAGGATATCGCCTTCTTTGACATCGGTCCAATCGGCCAGTCCTATACCGCATTCGTAACCTGCGACCACTTCCTTGGCATCGTCTTTGAAGCGTCTGAGGGTAGATATCTTGCCGGAATGCAATTCAACTCCGTCACGGATGACCCTGACACCGGCATTGCGCTTGACGGTACCTTCCTGCACGTAACAACCTGCGACTGCACCGATCTTCGGTACCTTGAACACCTCGCGGACTTCGGCCTGCGCTATATCCTGTTCCTTGATCTCCGGGGCCAACATACCTTCCATGGCGTGCTGGATTTCTTCAACAGCCTTGTAAATGACGTTATACTTCCTGATCTCCACCTTTTCCTGGTCTGCCAGAAGCTTGGCCTTGGGGATTGGACGGACATTGAAACCAATGATGATTGCATCCGAAGCGCTGGCAAGATCCACATCGCTCTCGTTGATAGCCCCTGCCGCAGCCCTGATGACCACAAGGCGGACTTCTTTGGTTGACAACCGCTCAAGGGATGACTTGAGGGCTTCCACTGATCCGTGGACATCGCCCTTGATGAGGACCTTGAGCTCCTGCACTGCTCCATCATGAATGGTATCATACAGATTGTCCAAAGTAACCTTTTTGACGGTTTTTGCCTCTTCGGAGCGCTTGAGTTCCTGGCGCTTGTCGTAGAAGGACCGTGCCACTTTTTCATCCGGCACAACCTCGAAAGGATCACCCGCATCGGGTATTCCTTCGAACCCGATGACTTCAACTGGCATAGATGGCGTTGCCACGGTCAGTTTATTGCCCTTATCGTCAAATAAAGCCCTGACCTTGCCAGGATAGATGCCAGCCACAAAGCTGTCCCCTGCCCTCAAGGTTCCGCGTTCGATGATACAAGTTGATACGATACCGCGACCCTGGTCGATCTTGGACTCTATGACCTTTCCTTCGGCCCGGCAGCTGTAGTTAGCCTTGAGCTCCAGTACTTCAGCGGTGAGAAGGATGCCATCCAGTAATTCATCTATACCCAGTTTCTGTAAGGCCGAAATCTCGCAGAACATGGTCTGGCCACCCCAATCTTCAGGTATGAGCCCCATTTCAGACAGCTGGGTCTTGACCCTGTCAGGATTGGCTTCAGGTAGATCAACCTTGTTTATGGCAACTATGATGGGGACACCGGCTGCTTTGGCATGGTCTATGGCTTCTGTCGTCTGAGGCATGACACCGTCATTTGCGGCAACGACAAGGATTACGATATCGGTGATCTGGGATCCCCGGGCTCGCATCTTGGTGAAGGCCTCGTGACCAGGAGTATCCAGGAAGGTGATCCTGCCCTTGTGAGTCTCAACTTGGTAAGCGCCGATATGCTGAGTAATTCCGCCAAACTCGCTGGCGATGACATTGGTCTTCCGTATCGCATCAAGGAGCTTGGTCTTGCCGTGGTCGACATGGCCCATGATGGTAACCACCGGAGGTCTGGGCATAAGATTGTCAGGATCATCGGTTTCTTTGGAGATGAGGGTTTCGTCGTACAGGGAGACAATATGCACTTCGCAGCCATACTCGTTGGCTAATATAGATGCTGTATCTGAATCTATCTGCTGGTTGATGGTGGCCATGACACCGAGCCCCATAAGCTTGCCTATGAGTTCGCTCGGCTTCAGATTCATCTTCCTGGCCAACTCGGAAACAGAGATGCTTTCCATTATGTCAATCGACTTAGGTATGGGATTGGCCTTAGGCGCATTGGATTTCTTGCGTTGCAGGTGAAGTTTCTGCTCGAGACTCTCTTCCTTACGCTGGTAGGTTGGCTTCTTCGCCTTGACAAAGCGCTTGGACATCGGCTTCTTGTCGCCGGCTGGTAGAGGACCTTGGGAATTACCACCGGGCCTACCGGGACCACCTGGACGGGGACCATAGCCACCAGGTCTACCAGGACCACCTGGTCCGCTGGGACCACCAGGACGGGGGCCATAACCAGGCCTCTGCCCTTGATAGCCACCTGGTCTTGGTGCTCCTCCGCCATAGCCACCTGATCCGCCTGGGCCTGCGGGACGTTGTCCCTGGTAACCGCCGCCGGGTCCGCCGGGACCTGCTGGACGCTGGCCCTGATAGCC
>MIBM01000192.1:5854-7794 GCA_001830645.1 Spirochaetes bacterium RIFOXYC1_FULL_54_7 | reverse complement strand
CTCTATGCGGTACATGCCCATGGACACCGATCTGCGCTTGCGCCCGAAGTTGGCACACAACTTCTCCTGGGTCTGGATGGAGTCCTTGAGCATCGCGTCGCTTATGGGTTTGCCTGAAATGACAAAGGTGGCCATGTATGGCCGCATGGACTCGACCGAGGCATCCACCACCACCCGGTATTCCGCTTTCTGCATCTCACCTTCCCGGGAAAAGAAGGGATACAATGGAAGTGAGCCTCCGCGGTAGACCCGTAGCTGGCGGGCCACGCCAGCGGTGGACCAGAGGTCCGGCCGGTTGGTGTCGTTGAGTTCTATCTTGATGGTACGCTCGCTGGCAGGGCCGGTATGTTCCCAGCCGTCAAGCTCTGCCTTGGCCACCGTCAGGATGGCTTCAAGCTGGCCGGCATTCATGGTCTCACCGAGGAGTTCGAAGAACTGTTGTTCGTTTACTTCTATCTTGGGCATATGCTGTTCTCCGTTACAGGGTGGCGCGGCGCAGGCGCACGTTCTCGATATCACTGCTGAACAGTTCGCGCAGGTCATTGAGGCCAAGGGTCATGAGGGCCATGCGGTCTATACCAAGGCCCCAGGCCAATACGGGGACATTGACGCCCATGGGTTCGGTGACTTCCGGCCTGAATATGCCAGCCCCTCCCAGTTCGAACCAGCCGAGCACGGGATGCTTTATATGCACCTCTACGGAAGGCTCCGTGAAGGGGAAGTACCCTGGTACGTATTTGACATCCTTTGCCCCCGCTACTTCCACGGCAAACATCTCCAGGAAGCCGAGCAGGGTCCGCAGTGACACATCCTCACCGAGCACTATGCCTTCTGTCTGGTAGAAATCAGATAGATGGGTAGCATCGACCTTGTCATAACGGAAACAGCGGGCCACACCAAAGTACTTGCCTGGCACGGAGGCTTTGTGCAGCTGCCGTGCGGAGAGGACGGTACCCTGGCTGCGCAATACCAGGCGGCGGGTAAAATCCCGGTCAAAGGCGTAGTTCCAGCCCCTGGAACCAATGTTGCCACCGTTTTCATGGACCGCAGCCACCCTGGAAAGATAGGGTTCTTCTATGGACTTGGCCATGGTCGGCTCGGCCACATAATACACATCGTGTATGTCCCTGGCTGAATGGAACTGGGGCATGAACAGGGCATCGCCATTCCAGAACTCGGTCTCCACCAGGTTGCCGTCGAATTCCTGGAAACCAAGGGAGACCAGCTTGTCCTTGACGCTTTCGAGGAACTGGACGTACGGATTGCGGCGGCCGGGTATGAGCCTGGCCGGGCGGCTCTTGATGTTGTATGAACGGAACTGGAGGCTTCGCCATCTACCGTTCTCCAGCATTTCCTGGGTAAGGGCACTGGCTTCATCGCCTGATACGCCTTCCTGTCTGAGCAGTTGGACTACTTCTGCCGCTTCCGGCCCCAGGACCCAGCTTACGGTTTCGCGATCCGAGGTACGGAAAGCTGCATCACCTGATCCACGTTTCTTGGCAATCTCGGCCATGACAGCCCGTTCAGCGGCATCGAGCTCAGCCTCATCGAGGACACCGTCGGGTTTGGCCACAGCTTTGGCAAGCAAACCCCTGACGAGAGGGCTACGGGTATCTTTTGAGGGATCGGCCAAGGCAACCAGCTTCTCCGGACTCATGGCCAGCACGCCGGACTTGGACAAGCGCCCGAAAGCCGAACCGGCATCCTTCTGTTCCAGACCTATGGCCGCACAGATGGCGGGCATGGCCGAAGGGCCGGAAGCGGCGATGTGGCGTACCAGGCGTTCTTCGGGAGTACCCTGCTCAAGCCATGACCGGCCAAGGGCGGTCATCTCGTACACTGCACGGGAACTACGGCCTGTCTCGGCACCCAGGGACTTGGCAATGAGCCAAGCCTGGGCCTGGTTGGCCTGTCCCTCGACAAAGCCAAGGTCGGCCACC
>MIBM01000192.1:797-5837 GCA_001830645.1 Spirochaetes bacterium RIFOXYC1_FULL_54_7 | reverse complement strand
GGATTCTCCCGGCGAGTAATGCAACAATGTCTTGATCTCAAGCGGATGAAGCCCCTTGAGGAGCGATCGTGTGTCCATGCCCTACTCCGATTTTGACGGCGATTCCATGTTTTCTGGCGTGTGCGGATGGCCCGGAAGCAACCCAGGCCACGCGTTTTATATCCGAACCGTCAGGTGCAGTAGATATTGTCGGTTTTTTCGTTCCCCGTCAATTGGAGGCCGGGTTTTTTGACGATTCCATGCCCCTTTCTGCCATCCATCAGTATCTCTATGGCATCCTCGCTCCGTACATGAATGCAGTGCTCCGTCCTGTCTACTACCGGCAGGGCTTTGAGGCCATCCCAATCCACAAAGGCATAGGTCGAGCCATAGGCTATGGAGAAGTACCCGATGTTCATGGCAGTTACATTGTGGAAGAAATGGCTGCCCAAGGATGAGTCCACCCTGAAATCTGCCAAGTCGGCTTCTATTATAGTCTTGGCACCGGATATCTGCCCAAAGGACACAGGGATGCCTAGCCAGCGGTCGCGGGTACCCCAGCGGCCGGGGCCTATCAGCATATACGGCCTGTTGTCGGCTCTGAGCCGCTCATTGAGGAGGCCTATCTCCCTGGCCATCACTTCTGTATTGCCCCTGTCAAAGCGGGACGGATCGACAAAGACGATATCGTGGACACCTGAAACCCGACCGTTGCCCATGCAACGATCGGTCATGACCAGACAGGTTGACCGGTCGGTATCGTCGACATCTATCTCCACCTTGTCGGAGTTCTGGATCAGGGGCTTGATCTGAAGCAGGTGGAACACGGGCAGGGTGCCATCATCGCCACCCATGCTCAGGGCATATTCGATTTCGACAGGGATGCCCATGCTCTTGGCGCCAACTTCGAGCACCGCCTCCACTACCTTTGCAAGAGGTATGGCCTCGTATTTCAGGGTAGGGGCAAAATCGATGACCCGCGGCCCCCGGGCCGAGACTCCCGGTTCCAGACGGTCATCTTCCATGCTCCAGGTGCTGGCTATCAGCCTGAAATCAGGATTGTCTTCGGCTTCGGAGATGTCCAGGCGGCTCATGGTGGCCTCTTCTCCACCCAGCAGGTCGTATTCCGTACGCTCCATGTCCAGGGCGTAGAACCATCGCTGGGTTCCACTCATCCTGTGGGCGGTGGACAGCACATCCAGTTTCGGATACCGGGGTGAAAAGCGGAAGGCCTCACCGCCCTCCACAACGTAAGGTCCAAGGCCGAGAGCCGAAACGCAGAGTCCATCGTCCGGCTTGAGGTAGGCAACAGGGTAGTAATTGTATGACTGGGCGGTACCGGAGATGAGGGGATAGAACCAGCGGCCATGACGCTGACCGACCAGTTCCTGCACCACTATGGCCATGCGTTCTTCCTCGATTTTATACGAGGCCGCTTCAAAATAGGTGCGGGCACCTTCGGAGAACAGGCTGGCAAATACCAGGCGTATGGCATCGCATAACTGGGCTAGCCGCCGATCAGGCTCGGGATGGGAATTGGGTATGAGGAAGGTATCGTAGACCCCCGAGAAGGGTATCATCAGCATATCCTCGAAGAGGCCAGAGGAACGCACGGCAAGGGGCTTGTCGGTAGTGGACAGGAAGAAGCGAAGGCGCTCGACCAGGGCAGGATTCAGGGGGCGGGACAGGAAGTCCCTGCGTATGTCGGTGTCACCGGGGGAATACCAGGCCTGATTCCACAGACCGTTCTGTTCCATGTACTGCTCGAACTCATCTATGCCTATGAAGGCTGTATAGGGGAGGCGGATCTCTATGCCATTCTGGGCACGTTCGAAAGCCATGTTGTCTATGAGGCTTTTAATGAAGGCCAGTCCCCTGCCCTTGCCGCCGACGGAGCCACCACCAAGGCGGGTTATACCATGGTCACGCCAACCTGCACCTATACCCGGTATTACACCCCGGGCTTTGCCTTTGCGCAGGTCATCAAGGGCGCGGACAATGAAATCCCGTAATTCCGCAGGAGTATCGAAGTCTTCGAGCATGTAGTTGCGTATGATTCGTGCGAAGCGTACCTCTCCCCTGGCCATCAGCCAGGCCGAGAAGTGGTTGCGGGCGGCATGGAATTTAAGACTTTCAATGGGTACTTTGCGAAGAAAGTCCTCGAATTCCTCCATGTTGCGGGCCCTGGCGTACTCCTGGCCCTCTGGCCCCCTGAAGATGAAGGGACCGAACCCGAGTTGCCCCTGGAAGAACGACGATAGTTCCCGTCCGAGGGTATTGGAGTTCTTGTCCGCAAAGGAAGCGCCCAAGGCATAGGCAGTATCCATGTTTTCCGATTCGCTGGACTGGATCAGGACCGGCAGGTCGGGCTTGCGTGCCTTGGTCATTCTCAGGAAGCGGAAACCAGCTTCGGGATCCTCCACCCCGCCCCTGGAATACCGGACATCGGATATGACAGTCAGGAGGTAGGGTTCATAACGTTCGAATACCGCCAGGGCTTCTTCGTAACTGGTGGCCAATACGATCTTTGGACGACCACGCATGCGGAGTATCTTGAAGGTCTCGACTTCTTTTTCTTCTTCGACCAGTTGCTGGGTCTGCCGCATGACCACCGAGTAGAGCAAGGGCAGGTAGCGGGAATAGTAGCGGACCGAATCCTCGATAAGCAGAATGACGCGGACCATACCGACCCGGGTATCGTTGTCGACATTGCGAAGGTCTTCTACATATTTGATCATACCCACGAAAAGCTTGGAGTACCCGTTCCATACAAAGACCCTGTCAACATTGGCCAGGGCTGCGGGACATTCCTCACCAAGGCCCGACAGGCTGGAATTGTTCATGGCCAGTAGCAGGATCGGACTGGATGGCCGGTGTTCCTTCATGCGGGCCGCCAGCTTGAGCGGTGCGTCAAACTCCAGACCGGCCATGATGATGACCATGTCGTAGTTTCCGGCGTGGTACATCTCCAAGGCGGCCTCAGGTGTGTAAGCGCAGGAGACCCTGGGGGCTGTCGTCAGATTTAGTTTGAAAAACTCGCCATAGATCTGGTCGGAAAGAGCTCCGTCGCTTTCCAGTATGAATGCGTCATAGAGGCTGGCAACCAAGAGTATTTCCCGTACCCGATAGCACATGAGATCATGGAAGATATCCCGCTCCCGTCGTTCCCTGTCGTATGCTGCTACCAGTTCGTTGAAGTACATGAAGGCCTCCGTCAGGAGTATAGTACAAACTTGGTACTTCTTGGGAAGGGCTGCGGCAAGAGAAAAAAACACCGCCCCCCGATGAAAGGAGGCGGCAAGTTTAGGTCAAGGATTCCGGATTAGGCCAAACCTTGGGCAATCATGGCGTCTCGCCGCAATGATGCTTCAAGGAATCCGGATTAGACTAAGCCTTGTGCGATCAAAGCGTCTCGCCGCCATGATGCTTCAAGGAGTCCAGCTTAGACCAATCCCTGGGCTATCATGGCGTCGGCAACCTTCTTGAAGCCGGCTATGTTGCCGCCGACCACGTAGTTGCCTTCGAACCCAAACTGCTTGGCGGTATTCACGCAGTTGTTGTGGATGGTGATCATGATCTCCTGCAGGCGCTTGTCCACTTCTTCGGCACTCCAGGCCAGGCGCATGGAGTTCTGGCTCATCTCCAGACCGGAAGTTGCCACGCCGCCGGCATTGGCTGCCTTGCCCGGTGCGAAGGGGATCTTCTTCTCGATGAAAAGCTTCCAGGCTTCGGGGGTGCAACCCATGTTGGAGACTTCTACCACCGCCTGAACACCGTTGGCTACCAGTGTGAGACCGTCCTCACCGGACAGTTCATTCTGGATGGCGCACGGCATGGCAATATCCACCTTCTGCTCCCAGGGTCGCTTGCCGGCAAAGAACTTGGCATTCGGGTACTTTTTGGTATAGTTCTCTACTTTATTCCGGTCGATAACCAGCATTTCCTCGAGATACTTGAACTTCTCGGGAGTGCTGATGCCGTCTGGATCATAGACGTAGCCATCAGGTCCGGAAACGGTAACAACCTTGGCACCAAGGTCTGCGGCCTTGATGCAGCAACCCCAGGCTACATTGCCGAAGCCGGAGACGGAGATGGTCTTCCCTTTGAGGGTTTCACCCTTGAGCTTGAACATTTCCTGGGCAAAGTAGATGGCGCCGAAACCGGTAGCCTCTGGCCTGATGAGGGATCCACCGAAACTTATTCCCTTGCCAGTAAAAACACCGGCGAATTCATTTTGCAGGCGCTTGTACTGGCCGAACATGAAACCTACTTCGCGGCCTCCCACGCCGATATCACCAGCAGGAACGTCGGTATCCGGGCCAATATGGCGGTACAGCTCGTTTATGAAGCTCTGGCAGAAGCGCATGATCTCGTTGTCGCTCTTGCCATTCGGATCAAAGTCGGAACCACCCTTGCCGCCACCCATGGGCAGACCGGTCAGGCTGTTCTTGAAGGTCTGTTCGAAGCCGAGGAACTTCAGAGTGGACAGGGTCACCTTCGGATGGAAGCGGATGCCGCCTTTGTATGGTCCGATGGCACTGTTGAACTGGACCCTGTAGCCTCGGTTGATATGGTAATCACCCCTGTCGTCCATCCAGGGAACCCTGAAGATGATGGATCTTTCAGGCTCTACGATACGCTCAAGAATGCGCTGTGCCTTGTACTTGGGATCCTTCTCGATGAGCGGTGCGATGGACTCGAGGACTTCCTCGGCTGCCTGAAGGAACTCGGTCTCCCATGGATTGCGGGCCTTGAGGCCATCAAGGACCTCACGAATATAGGCGTTCATCATGCCCTCCTTTTTTCTGTACGAACATGAGACGATTTCTCGGCCTACAAATGGCCGATCCATGAGCATTGTATAATGATTTTTCAGTTATTGCAAGCCACCTTTTGATATTTGAACGATAGTTTTCAATATTCAAAACGAAAAATCAATACAAACGCTGGATTTTCTCGAACAAGGTCATCCAGCTCATGGTTCCCCGGTCTTTACTTGCCAGAGCCGAAGGCTTGACTGGCTCCTGATCGGGGGCGGGTTCACGTACGATGACATCCCTG
>MIBM01000192.1:0-522 GCA_001830645.1 Spirochaetes bacterium RIFOXYC1_FULL_54_7 | reverse complement strand
GCGGACGGTGGCACCGGCAATCCTGTCATTACCCGAGCGTGGTACTTCCAGCTTGGCTACGAGGGCTCCCGTCCTACCCACATACAACTCGGCCAGCACAAGCACATCCCTTTCGGTCTCTTCGGTGCGCAGAAGGATAAAATAATCCATGCCGGCTTCCCTGGCCATGCGGTAGGCATCCGAGAATGCGGCAACCCGGGGTGTGGTACGCGAGGGTGCAATGCGGGCTGATGACGAAAGGAGATCGCGTAGATACCGGGCAACCACCAGGTCACTACCCGCGTGATATGGCAAGCCGCCAGGTCCTACGGAATATACCGCCACTGTATATGGACGTGACAGTACAGAAAATTGGTCAATCCGCCAGTCCACAGATACACCACCCTGCAGAAGGCTTCCGTAGATCTCCAGGGCGTCATCTATGGCCAGGTCCGTCTTGCCTAGATCCTTCAGGAAGGCAAGTTCGGCATGGTAGGCAGCTGCAAGGCCGGACAGACGCAACAGTTCAGCGTACCGACGTCG
>MIBM01000191.1:5208-7988 GCA_001830645.1 Spirochaetes bacterium RIFOXYC1_FULL_54_7 | reverse complement strand
AACCATAAACCCAGAGGTCTCCCTGGGCGTGGCCCCTGGTTCCCGGCAGGTTCTGCGCGCCTTGACCAAGGATGGCTCCCTGTCCACCATGATAGATGCCGGCGCGCGGATACTTGAAAGCGCCTGTGGCTTCTGCATAGGCAGCGGTTTCTCGCCAGGCAGCAAGGCCGTATCCTTCCGTACCTCCAACCGCAACTTCGAAGGCCGCAGCGGTACCCCCGATGCCCAGGTCTATCTGGTAAGCCCTGAAGTCGCCGCCCTGGCAGCCCTGAGCGGCAGCGCTCCGGACCTGTCCGATCCCGGACTGGCGGCCCTCGATCCGAAACGCCGGACCATCGCCGAACCTGACCACTACGAAGTAGATGACAGCATGTTCATCTTCCCCGGTCCCGACCGGAATACTCAGGTTATCCGGGGTCCCAACATAGGCAAGCCACCACATACCACCCCCATTCCCGGGAACCTGCATGGCCGGGTAACCATCAAGGTCGGCGACAAGATAACCACCGACCACATCATGCCAGCCGGGGTCAGACTCAAGTTCCGGTCCAATATTCCCGCCTACTCGGCTTTTGTCTTCGAAGGCCTTGATCCGGGGTTCTCCGCCAGATGCACCACCCTGCGTAATGCCGGACAGCACGCCATCGTGGTGGCCGGCGAGTCCTACGGCCAGGGTTCCAGCCGGGAGCACGCGGCCATCTGCCCCATGTACCTTGGCGTCAAAGCCGTGCTGGCCAAGTCCTTCGAACGCATGGCCGCGGCCAACCTGGTCAACTTCGGCATAGCGCCCCTGGTCTTTGCCAACCCTGCCGACTATGACGCAATAAAACTGGATGACCCCGTCAAGGCAGCCGATCTCCGTCAGGCCATAGAGGCCAGGACGAATCCGCAGCTATCCATAGGCGGCAGAACCGTCGAGTGCAGACTGGAGCTGTCGACCCGCCAGCAGGAGATACTGCTGGCTGGTGGCCTGTTGAACCTGGGAAAATCCTGAAGACCGACCACACGAACCACAGAGGAGCACGATAATGCATACAGTCGTACAGATACCCGGAGACGGCATAGGACCTGAAGTGAGCAAGGCCACAAGACAGATCGTTGAGGCCACCGGTGTGAACATACGCTGGGTCATGGCCGATGCCGGCGCCCAGGTGCTCAAGGAGACCGGAGAGCTGGTTGCAGAATCAACCTACCAGGCCATTGCCACCCACGGAGTCGTCCTGAAAGGCCCCATAACCACACCCATAGGCACCGGCTTCAGGAGCGTCAACGTGTCGCTCCGCCAGAAGTACGACCTCTTTGCCAACATCAGACCCATACGGTCCCTGGACGCCAGGGCTCCGGCCATAGACTTCATCATCTTCAGGGAGAATACCGAAGACCTCTACGCCGGGCGTGAAATAAAGATATCCGACGACGAGGTACATGCCATCAAGGTGATAACCCGTGGTGCCAGCACGCGCATAGCCAAGGCGGGCTTCGATTATGCCCGGGCCAACGGCCGCAAGACCGTAACCGCCGTGCACAAGGCCAACATCATGAAGCTGGCAGACGGCCTCTTCCTGGAGGCCTTCCGTGCGGTGGCAGCCTCATATCCTGAAATAGCTACCAACGAAGTCATCGTGGACAACATGTGCATGCAACTGGTCATGCGTCCCGATGCCTACGACGTGATAGTTACCGAGAACCTCTACGGCGACATACTCTCCGACCTGGGAGCCGGCCTCATAGGCGGCCTTGGCCTGGTACCAAGTGCAAACATAGGCACAACCTGCGCCATCTTCGAGGCCGTGCATGGCAGCGCCCCCGATATCGCAGGCAAAGGCATGGCCAATCCCATAGCCCTTACCCTGAGCGCCGCCCTCATGCTTGACCACCTGGGTGAACAGGATGCAGCCAAAGCCATCAGGGAGTCCGTAGAGGCAGTCATGAGGGACAAGTCCGTGCTCACCCCTGATCTCGGCGGCAAAGGCAACACAGACAGCCTGACCAGAGCCCTCATCGCCGGTCTGCACTGACACCATTCCGAGCAGACTGTCAACCAAGCCCGAATCGGAGGGAATCCCCATGTGCAAGGAATCACTTACAATACTTGATAACCGGACTGGCCAGAGCTACGAACTGCCCATAGAAGCGGGAACCATACGGATCAGCGAACTGCGCAACATCCGTACCGATCCGGATGACTTCGGTCTTATGGGCTACGACCCCGGCCTTGCCAACACCGCAGCGGTAAAAAGTGCCATCACCTACATAGACGGAGACAAGGGAATCCTCCGCTACCGTGGCTATCCCATAGAGGACCTGGCGCAGCGGGGAAACTATCTTGAAACCGCCTACCTGGTAATCTACGGCCAGTTGCCCGATAAGGCACAGTTGGAACAGTGGGCAGACGGCGTGAACCGACATGCCATGCTGCACACCAACATCCAGAAGCTCATTGAAACCTTCCGCTACAATGCCCACCCCATGAGCGTGTTCATAAGCTCCGTGGCCTCCCTGGCAACCCTGTACCCTGAATCACGCAATGTCACCGACCCGGAAAACCGCCACTTGCAGGTTGAACGCATGGTGGGCAAGGTAGCCACCATTGCGGCCTTCACCTACCGGCACAACATGGGCTGGCCCATCAACTACCCCGACGAGAGCCTGGACTTCATCGGCAACTTCCTGCGCATGATGTTCCGGATGACCGAAGTCAACTACGTGCCCAACCCGGTGCTGGTCAAGGCACTCAATGTCCTCTTCCTGTTACACGCCGACCATGAGCAGAACTGCAG
>MIBM01000191.1:4868-5197 GCA_001830645.1 Spirochaetes bacterium RIFOXYC1_FULL_54_7 | reverse complement strand
TGCGTGCCATAGGCTCCAGCCAGGCTGACCCCTACTCCGCCTTGGCCGGAGCAGCGGCTGCCCTGTACGGTCCCCTGCACGGCGCGGCCAACGAAGCGGTACTCCAGATGCTTGAACGGATAGGCAAGCCAGAGAACGTGGCTGCCTTTGTAGAACGCGTCAAAAAGGGCGAAGGCCGCCTTATGGGCTTTGGGCATAGGGTATACAAAAATTATGACCCACGTTGCCGCATCATCAAGAAGATAGCCAACGAGGTCTTCGAAGTAACCGGCAGGAACCCCCTTCTGGACGTGGCCCTGGAACTGGAACGCATTGCCTTGCAGGATGAG
>MIBM01000191.1:2313-4796 GCA_001830645.1 Spirochaetes bacterium RIFOXYC1_FULL_54_7 | reverse complement strand
CCGTCATCCATGTTCACCGTGCTCTTTGCCATACCCCGAACCTGCGGCTGGGTGGCCAACTGGATGGAGATGCTTACCGACCCCGAACAGCGGCTGGTACGTCCCAGGCAGATCTACACCGGGCCTGAGCTGAGGCATTCAGGGATTGAGGCACTGAAATAAAAACATAATAAAATGTCCAGGGGAAAAGGGCGGGTGCGGATTGCAGGACAGGTAGGACAAACAGCTACGCTCGCCTGTAAAGTGCTAACCCTCCCTTCCGCCCCCAGGCCCCCTCATCCTTCCTGGTCATTCGCGGGTATAAAAAATATTGCAAGAACAATTGGCTTTGTTATAGTTTCCTATCAATCACTTTTTTTATACAGCAACTCTTCCAGATTCCGGCGGCTATCAAGTAGCGACATGATATAAACAACCCGATTATCTATCCTGTAGATGATCCGCCAGGGTAGCTCCGTCTTCGGTCCACTCTGATATCCCGGGCCAGATTGAGCATAAAACCTCCTGTTCCAGTCTCTGTGGCAGGATTTCCCACCATGAAAGGTAAATATATGGCACCTTACAAAGACGCATCAGTAATTCATAGAACCGGGATTGATAACTCCAGGTACGTCCCTACCCCGGGTTCCACACTTGCCTGTCTTTCGTACACCACAGCACCGTCCCTCACAACGGTCAATTGATACGTCCCGGCACCCAGAGGAATATGGAAGCTGCCATCAGAAGCGGATACAAGCCCGAAAGACGTATACAGCACGGGCTCCGGCCCGGCAAGCAACCGGGCTCCTCCGGAATCATCCTTAAGCCTGACAGCATTTACCCTGGTTTCGATGCCAAGGTCCGGCTCGCCTGGAATTCTGCCGTGGATGCCTTGCCTGCTCTCTGCCAGCAACGCCAGCAAGGCCTTCAAGTGGCCTTCCACCATAAGCTCACGTTCCGCACCCGTACGGGTCTTCCAGTACTTGTACAGCGACAATTCCACTGTGTAGGAAGGAAATCCCAGCTCCATGTACAGATAGTCAGTCTCGGTGCCACCAGCAAAGTACCAGTCAAAGCCCTGTACCACCATGAAGCTACCCATTGCCGGAAACGAAGCCTCTACCTGCTTTGCAAAGAGGGTCGCCCTGGCATCCAGGAAAGTATGGGCTGGAGAATACAGACTCAGATAATCCTCATACGGAAATGCAGGTGGAATAGCTGGATCAAGAAAGGTTACTCTGGTATCGCTCGTGCCAAGGTAATCCCAGGGCATCACAATGCGGTATGCCCCGGTATGAAGGGATAGGGACAGGGCAAAAGGAACAGTGCCGGCATGCTCCGCCAAAGTCCGGGACTCCGGCTGGTCAAGCGGCGCATCACCTTGGAAGCTCTCGTATCCCCAGGCCCATGAAAAATTACGGTTCAGATCAACACCATGATAATTGCCCCGCGTGGAGTACTGATACCCGTATGGATTGGCCACTGGCACCACATGCAACTCCAGACCAGCCAGCTCGAGAGGCTTGTCACGGCAGGCCAGCTCAAGCAAGGCAAGAGTCAGCTCCGTTCCCAGTTCTTCGTTGCCGTGGATGGCCGCGGTGATCCGGATGGGTATCAGGCCCCAGGCTGGTTGCTCTGCATCGGCATCCCTCCAGACAGCCAGACGGATGGGCAGGGCCGGGTCACCTGCTGCACCACTAGCTGGAAAGTCAGCAGACGCGCCAAAGCCGATAGGATCAGGTAAGTACAGCTGCTCCGGATACTGCAAGGGCAGTGAATCAAGGGCTTCATAGACCTCTGCCAGGGTCCTGGCGCCCGGTCCAATGCTTTCGGGATTGGTCTGCGGCTTGTCGAGCAAGAGGGAACAGGAGACGGAACTCAGTTGGATGGCTACTATAGCTGACCATGCCAGATTCCAGTGGTACTTATGAACAGAAACCATGATACGAGCATACTGCAATCGGTTATCGTTGGGAATGACAGTCATAAAAAGTTCTTGTCACTCCAATGCATGTTTGCAGGATGGAATCAAGGAATCGTATCGATCTGGATACTCCATCCCATACAATGAACAGCCTACGCCAGTACGGCTAGTTGACAAATTGCTACGCCCATTCATACTTAGGCCATTCGTAATCCATTCAGGAGTTTTTCCATGAAAAAACACTATCGTCTCACCCTGGCGGCTGGGATTGCTCTCTTCGCCGTGCTGGCCGGGGGCTGTGGCTTTATCAGCAATTTGCTGGGAACAGGGGATGGAAACCCACCAGATCCCTCAAATGATACGGTTACCATCACGACCCTTGTCCAGGAAGTTTCGGAATCCTTGGGGAAGGCCGGGTACCCACTGGCCGTAAGGAATATCGTCTCCGCGGGGGCCGAATCGGTGGCCGCCACAGAGGCTGACCTGCTGTTGGTTCCTGATACTGATCTGGATGCTCTGATTCCTTCCGCGGTGGGAGGATCCATCGCATCTATAGAATCCATCACCGGATACAACGACG
>MIBM01000191.1:0-2238 GCA_001830645.1 Spirochaetes bacterium RIFOXYC1_FULL_54_7 | reverse complement strand
GCCGATCTGTCTCCGCAGCCCGCACGATGACAAGCGGCGGAGAAGCGATCAAGGCCCTCCTCGGCCGTAGCAGCCGTGCGGCGATTTCCAACCTGGCCAAGACCGGCATAATAAGCCTGGAGAACCGCGCCGACGCGGCGGGAACCTTGGTAGGCACCTTGGTATCCAGCCTGAGTGGCGGTGGCGTAAACAAGACCGTAGTCAATGATGCCGTCGGAATGATCACGAAGGCAGCGGTCTCATCACTGGTCGGAATCGGGCTTGATCAGGCGCAGGCCCTGGCTACAGCGGTCACGGAAGTGACCCGGGGAGCGGTTTCTGCGATATCTGCCACCGGGATTGAAGGAATTTCAGGGGCTGACTATGGAACCATGGCGGCAGCCATTACCAAAGGTGCATCCGAAGCACTTGATGACCTGGCGACGGATGCCGGTACCGTAATGAGCCTGGCTGCGGCTGTTTCACAGGGGGCTTCCGTCGGAGTTGCCGAAGTCCTGGGAAATGATACCGGAGCTGTCGCTGCTGATCTGATCCGTGGTATCGTGGCTGGAACTGCAGACGCCACCCTCTCTTCGACCTACCTGAGCGCAACGGAGGATGCGGCGGCGATAATTGGTGCCATTACAGGGAGTACCTCGGAGACGCTGTCAGCACGGATCACCGAGCTTGGCCTTTCGATCCAGGTGGCTGATGTGCTTACTGAGGTTGTGAAAGCGGCCAGTGCCAGTGCACAGGTTCTGGTGGCCGGCGGCATGAATCAACAAGCCCTGCAGGAAGCCATCATCCTGAAAGATGGTTCTGAAACCATCACCACCACTGTTGCAACCAGTGGCTATACCGTAGCGATCGACGAAGGCATCGCTGCCGGACAGAACAGTACGCCCCTCGCGGTACTCCAGCCCGAACGGGCCGCGACTGTCCTGAGCGCCTTGATTCTCGACGGCTCCGACAGCTCTGATGCGGATGCGGATGAATTGAGCTATTCCTGGGCCTTCATCGCCAGGCCAAGCCTCAGCGTGACGGTCCTGCCACAAACTGGTTCTACCACAACGCTGACTCCGGACGTGGCGGGAACTTACATCGTGTCTCTCAAGGTGTCCGACGGCCTGGCTTGGTCCGCCGAAGTGTACTGTACTGTCACTGCTGCCCCACCTGCTACGAATCCCAACTGGGAAGGCAAAACGGCAGCCCAGCGGCTGGTGATGGCCCAGGGCTTCCTCATGGATGCCGATTACATGTCTGCGAAGAATGAGGCTCTGGTCGTACTGGCGCGGTATCCCGAGAGCCCGGCTTTTGCCGAGGCTGGGTATATCGCTGGTAAGGCGTTGCGGGGGCTGGGAGATATCTCCCTGGCCCAGGGGTACCTGGATACAGCCATACAGGAGTATCCATCCTTGGAGTATGGCCTCCGCGCCAAGCTTCTCAAGGCAGACATGCTCCTGTGGGATCAGGCGGTCCCGGATGTGGCAAGTGCCGGCACGCTGTACCAGGCCATCGATGTCGATGACACTACATTCCCCGAAGACCTCCTATGGGAGGCCAAGCTGGGCAGGGTAGCGATCCTGTTCTTCCAGGGTGATGCCCCTCAGGCGCTTACGGTGCTGACAGACTATGACAACATAACCTCGCCCCGGTGGGTAGCTTTACAGCCCAGCGAGGAAAGGCCATGATCGGGCTGGAAATGGCCAAGGCCTTCCCGCTCAGCACCGACTGGAATGGGGTGAGGTGGAATACGAAAAACTGCTGACTGCCATGTATGCCTCGGATACCGATGATGCGGAGGGTCTGCTGCCTGATGCGGTGTATGAAGCCCGTAACGAGCTGGAGAACTTCCTGCAAGAGCGCTCACGCTGGACCAAAACCGACTTGAAGACCCCAAGGACCACCAACTTTTCTGCAATCCTGGATGATAGCTCCTTCAAGCCATGGCAGCGGGTCCGCACCGTCGAGCGCTATGCATCAGCCTGGCGCAAGGAATGGTCCAAGGATGCCGCCAGCATCTGGGAGGGCTGGAACCTGCTGACAGGCAAGCTGGCCGGCATCACGGCTCCGGCGACACCGGGGTTCGAGACCCACCGCACGGCAGCCAAGTACTCTCTGATCCTTCTGGAGCGGCTGCGTATCAAGATGCCCCGCGAGGGCCTGGATGATCTGGAATTGCTCAAGTCCGCCCATCAGGAAGGGCTTGAGAGTTATATTGCAGAATATGGGAAGTCCTGGTACGCCGCCCGCAATGTG
>MIBM01000190.1 GCA_001830645.1 Spirochaetes bacterium RIFOXYC1_FULL_54_7 | reverse complement strand
AGACCGGAAGCCCCATTTCTATGTCGGCTATCCGGTGGAATCCATGATGGGCGACATAGATATGGGGCTTCCGGTCTTGGGAAACCTGTACGGGGAGTGGAATCCCGATCAGATGGTCTTCGCGGCGGTATTCGGCATACTGGTTGCCCTGTTGGCCAGCAGGTCTCCGGCCAGGAAGGCTGCCAGACTTGAAGTTACCAATGCCCTGCGCTTCGTATAAGGACGGTATGGTATGAAATGGATACTGGATATGGCGCTTCGCAACCTGAAGCGCAATAAGAGGAGGACGATACTAGCCGTCTCCTCCATAGCACTGTCTGTCATGCTCATTACCTTCATGGGGGGCTTCGTTGGCGGTGTGCTTGAGAACATGGTCAAGAACCTGACCAAGAACGAAACCGGCCACGTGCGCATCGTTGCCAAGGGCTTCGAGGAACGCACTCGCTTCATGCCCGTAGATGAATTGATTTCAGAACCCGAGGCCATCATGGCAGCCATAGAGGCCATTCCCGGGCTTCAGGGCAAAATGCTGGTAACCAGCGAACGCATCCTCTTCGGGACCCTTTTGTCCAACGGTCCCAACACAAAAGCCGTCATGGGCTTTTCAGGGGATCCCGAAAAAGAAAAAGGCCTGCTTAACCTTGACCGTAGCATAGTGGAGGGCCGCTACCTGAGTGGGCGGGGCGAGGCCATAATTGGCAGCAAGCTCGCAGAGGATCTTGGATTCAAAATCGGTGACTACATGCGGGTGGTCACCCAGGGTGCTGATTACGGTCTGCACCTCAAACGTTTCCAGATTGTGGGCCTGGTAAGAACCGGCATCAATATGCTGGATGCGGAAGTCTTCCAGGTTCCTGTGGTAGATGTTAAGGAATTCCTGCGGACTGACGGTGGAGTCCAGCAAATTCTGGTTATGCTCAAGGATTACAAGGAATCCGCAGAAGCTGCAAAACTTATAAGCACGGCCATAGCTGGTATCCCTGGCAGCGAAGGTCTGGTTGTACGTCCCTGGACGGAGATAGGGGAGTATCCATCCCTCATCATCATGATGGAGTCCATCTACCGCTGGATCTACTGGGTGGTTGCCTTCCTGGGGGCCTTCATCATCACCAACATACTCATGATGGTAGTCCTGGAGCGTAAGAAGGAAATTGGCATACTCAAGTCCATGGGCCTGCGTCGCAGCGAGGTCATGCAGCTTTTCCTGACAGAAGGAGCCTTGATGGGCGTGGTCGGAAGTGCCATCGGCGCCTGCCTTGGGCTGGTACTGTGCTACATCATGTCGATATATGGGCTGGACTTCAGCTCGGCCTTCGAAGGGTTCAGCTTCCCGGTAGACCCCGTGTACTACGCCAAGTTCGATGTGCTACAGGCTCTGCAGATGTTTGGTATAGGAGTGGTGGTCTCCATAGTAGTTTCCATCTCTCCCAGCCGGCGCGCAGCCACCATGAATGCCGTCGACGCCATCAAGAGCGTCGCCTGATGTGTATCCCCGGGCGGCAGCAGTAGAGGCTGCCTGTGCTGGGCAGCAAAGTTGGCCCTCCATATTGACTGCCTGTGTTGCCCGCCCGGGATTTGAAGGAGCAAGCTGATGAAAAGGTTTTTGATAGTTTCTTTTATTTTGATCATCGCGGGGGCGGCCAGCCCCGTCATTGCCCAAGCCAGCCTGGCAGGTTCCCTGACAGGGCCACAGATAATGGATAAGGTGGATGCCAACAACAGCTTCACCACCATGGCCTATGTGGGCACCATGGAGATAGACCTGGGTCGTCGGGTACTGCTCAAAGAGATGCGGACCGTAGCCGAGGGTATGGACAAATCCTTTGTGGAATTCACGAACCCGGAAGACAGGGGTGTGCGTTACCTCAAGGTGGATAAAAACCTGTGGATGTATTTCCCCGCAGAGCAGGAGACCATCAGGATATCCGGCCATCTGCTCAAGGAAGGCATGATGGGTTCGGATGTATCCTACGAGGATGCCCTGGAGTCCGGGGCCATTACCGACAAGTATGATATCTCCGTGCTCGGTACCGAGACCCTGAATGACCGGCGCTGCTACGTCCTGGACCTGAATGCCAAGGTGCGGACCGTGAACTACGAGCGTCAGAAATTCTGGGTCGATGCTGAGCGTTTTGTGGTACTCAGGAACGAGATGTACGCCAAGAGCGGCAGGCTGCTCAAGGAGAGCACCGCCCTGGAAGTGAAGCAGTTCGGTTCCCGCTGGTTTACCACCAAGGTAAAGATGGAAGACAAGCTCAAGAAGGGCGGCGGCACGGTCTTTACCATGAGGGATATAAAGTTCGGCGTGAGCTTGCCAGCCGATATGTTCAGCCTCCAGCGTCTCAGCCGATGATTGGGGTATCTGAAATGAGGTTGGCTGTGATCAAGTTGACTGAAATCAAGTTACCTGTTTTGCTTGCCCTGTTTATAAGCTTGGTTATCACCGCCGGTGCCCAGGATGCCCCGATGTCCCCTGACGAAGCGTCGCAGGATGCCTCGTCATCATTTGATGCCAAGGCCTTTTTCGGCGGCAGTGGGACCGGGGCATCGGTACCATCCGGGTCGGTTTTGCCGGGTGACAATGCTACGGCTTCAACCACGGCCGCAGGTTCTGCAAGCCCGACAGACTCTGTTTTTATTCCTTCGTTACGGCCGACCTCCGGATTGGTCTTCACTGGCGAGGCAACCACCGACCTGGCCTACAGCATAAGCGAACCCTTCAACAATTCTGCCAGGTCTGGTTCCTACAATGGTGCCAGCTCCCTGCGCCTCGATGCCATAGGTGGCGACCGTAATGAGGCCAAGATAGAAGCTTCGGTCATTGTACGGATGATCTATGGTGATGCAGCTGGGAATGCCCGAGCTGAGGTTATGAAGTATTTGATTCCTGCTTTGGGCGGCCCCTCTCCGGATGCAACAACTGCTGCAGGAACAATCATGATGTTTTTAATTGGCGCGGACGGGCCAGTTATGACTGTAGATTTCAATAAACTGTATCTATCCGTATACATGCCTATAGCGGATATATCCGTCGGACGCATGATAGTGAACTACGGGCGGGGCACGGTCTTCTCTCCGGTGGATCTGTTCTCTGGCGTGGACACCGGTGACATTGCACTGGGCAGGACGGGCAACGATGCCCTGCGGGTGCTTGTCCCCTTCGGCAACTTTTCAGGCTTGGACCTTGTGTCCACCATTGCAAGCAGCCCGGAACAATCCATAGCCGGCGGCCGCCTGTTCGGCCATGCGGTGGGCTGGGATTTCGGCCTGTCAGCCTTCCGGGACGGTTCAGCTAACAGCGATGGGGATCTTGTAATCGGGCTGGATCTCAAGGGAGACGTGGAACTCGGTGTGTCCGCCGAGGCCCTTGCCAGGTTGCCCTTTGCTGCAGGCACCCCGGATCCATCGGAAGCAGTGTACAGCCTGATGGCCGGGCTGGATTATTCCATCAAGAGGCAGTGGTTTTTCGACTTGGAGTACCTATGGAACATCCGAGCAGGGCAGGCCTATCCAGTAGGCGGCTTCCGGCGGGAACACAACCTGTTTACCTCCCTGTCCTGGAAGCCTGATGATCTGACCGCCCTGGATGTCAGAGCCATCCTGGTGCCTGTCAATGCTCTGGGACAGGTCAGCTTGGGAGTGTCCCGGTCCATTGCCAAGGGAGCCAGCCTCATGGGCTTTGCGGTGTTCAGGAACGGAAATGTGGAAGGTTTGCCAGATTCACCACTGGACGACTATGAAATCGATGCTGCGGCCTTGTCTCTGGGAGCCCGCCTGTCTGTAGTTTATTGATTGTCCGTAGTCATTTGATTCAGGCACGATATGGCTGGAGGTTTCCTGACCTGTACCGGGTTGTCAGGCACAAACCATATCCCTTGTCATCAGTCCGTTGAATCTGCGTCCACCTTGAATTTTGCCACCTCTACTGACAGTCGGGAGATGATGCCCATGGTATCCTGGGTGATTGTGTTAACGGTCTGGATGGCCTGGTTGACAAGATTGGTACCCATGGCCATCTCGTCTATTCCGCTACCCATCTCGCCGGTGATCCCGGCCAATCGTACCATCTCGGCCAGTACCTCCTGACTGCCAATCAGCATCTGGCTGGAACCGTCTTTGACCCGGCAAGTAATTTCGTTTATGTCCCGGATGGCTTCCAGCACCTGGGTGCTGCCTTGGGATTGCTCCTCCATGGCATTCTTGATGACCAGCTCCTGATTCCCGACATTTGTCAGCTGGTCAAGAATGCGCTCGAATTGCTCCTGGGCAGTAGCCGATGAGCTTGCCACCGTATTGATCTGGTTCTTGAGTGCGGTAAGCACGGTGGCGATGTTGTTTCCCTGGTCTGACGAGTTTTCCGACAATTTGCGGATTTCATCGGCAACCACGGCGAAGCCTCTGCCGGCCGTGCCAGCGTGGGCGGCTTCGATGGCAGCATTCATTGCCAGGAGGTTTGTCTGGTCAGCGATGTTCTGGATGACGGTAACCGCTTCCAGTAGTGCCTCGGAATCCCTTTCGATAGTAACCATCAAATTGGCGACTTCCAGAATATTGTCACGCCCGGCTTTGGAAGCCTTAAGCAATTCTTCCATGAACTGGAAGTTTTTCTGAAGAACGCCGACAACAGACTGGATACTGGCAACCATCTCCTGGTTTGAAGAGGATGACTTGCTGACAGAAGCGGTCTGGTCTTCGATAAGGGTGTCCAGCTTGCCTATATGATGCAGGATTTCTTCCAGGGTTGCATGGGTTTGGGTTACCGAAGCTGACTGGCTGATTGTCTGGCGCTTGATGGTGGAAGTGTTGGTACTGATCTGGTTCATGGCCGAGGCGGTTTCCATCATCTTGGTGGCCAATTCCTGTCCATTTGTCTGTAGTGAGGCGTTTTCATGGGCGATGGCGGCAAGCAGGTTGCGAATATTGCCTACCATTGTGTCGAAAGCCCTGGCAAGCTCGCCAATTTCATCCCGTCGTTTCTTGAAGTTATCAGCAATATCCACAGAAAAATCTCCCCGGGCCAGTATATTGGTATAGAGGACGGATTCCCTGACCGGGATGACTATGCTGCGGGTGATCAGGATAGCCATAAGGATTGAAAGGAAGGTGGCTACCAGAGCGCCAATGGTCAAAGACAGTATCGCTTGTGATACAGCCGCGTCAGCAGCCTGTTCCTGTGACAGCAAGTGGTCTTCCAGAAAGCCGATCAGACCTTTTATGGCGGGGTCAATGTAGTCCCGCCGCTGGTTCTCTCCAGCGGTATCAAGCAATTCCAGTGCCGCTGGATTCTGTGTCTCCGCAAGAAACGCCTGTCCTATGACTTCCTGACCCAGCTTGACAGCATCATTGAAAACGCGTTCTACACGGTTCAGCCGGTCAAGGTTTTCTGGTGCCAGCGCAAGCAGTTTCAACTCAGCCATCAGACCGCGGGCCTGGTGACTGACTTTTTCCATACCGGATTTATGTTCCTCTTTGCCTACAGTATCGGGTGCTGTAACGAGTCCCCACATTTCAAGATGGAGTAAATCGAAGTGGTATCGAACATCCTTGACCTTGGACATCTGAGCAGCCATGGCAACTGTTTGCGACAGACTCGAGTTGATGGTAGTCAATTGCCACCAGGCAAAGGCAAAGGAGCCAAGCAGCATCAATACGATGCCACCGAAACCCGCAACCATCCTGCCACCTATTTTTAGATTGTTCAGGCTTGCCATTCGTTGCTCCTTGGGCTGATTCTTGGTCTGTAAGGGAAATTTGTCAAGCTATGTTTTTAGTAATAAACAGTCGGTACATGTTGTGCGCACCAGCACAAGCAATAGTGGCCCTTGCTTTGTCATGGAGGAACGCGCAGACATGAGGCGCGTTGCACGGTATTTGGATTGAGGCTTGGGCGGTGTACTTGAACCCTTTTCTTCCAGTGAGTACCCTTGTATCTGAGGAGTCCACCATGCCAGAACCGCTCAAGGCCAAGAAACCTGAAGGCAAGCCTCAGTCCAGAAGCAGACGTCGCAACAGAACCGAACGTCCCAAGGTCAGCATCGATGGCGTCCTTTCTGTAAACGCCAAGGGTTTCGGTTTTGTCAATGTGGACGAAGGGGATGACATCTTCATTCCTCTGGATAATCTCCATACAGCCATGGACGGTGACAGGGTGTCAGCCGAAATAGTACGTGAGGTGCCTGGCCGTAAACGGGTAGGCCGGATAACCCAGGTCCTGGAGCCTGGCAGCAGCGAGATCGTAGGCCTCTACCGCATGAGAAACGGCGTGGCCCAGGTCGTGCCAACCGATGAACGCTTCAACAGGCCCTTCGATATTTCCCATGAAGGGACCAACCATGAAAAATCAAGCCTGGAATCAAGCCTGGAGTCAAGATCGGGAAAATCAGGCTCTGTCCCTGCGGAAGGTGATCTCGTCGTTGTAATGCGTGGGCAGTGGACAGATCCTGCCATGAATCCTGTGGGCAGGATAGTACAGATCCTTGGCAAGCCCGATGATCCAGGTATGGACCTGCGTATCGTGGCAAGGAACAGCGGGCTAGCTATGGAATTCCCCGAAGCGGTGGAGAGAGAGACTGCCAGGCTCGGGGTGCCGGATATCAAAACGGAACTTTCCCACAGGGAGGATCTGCGTGACAGGCTGTGCTTCACCATCGACCCTGAATCGGCCCAGGACTTCGATGATGCAGTCTCCCTGGTGCAGCTGGACAATGGTCTGTTCGAACTTGGCGTGCACATCGCAGACGTTTCACATTATGTACGCGAAGGCTCTGCGCTTGACCAGGAGGCCTTTGACCGCGGCACTTCAGTCTACTTCGTGAACGCAGTGGTTCCCATGCTGCCCGAGCGTATCTCCAACGATCTGTGCAGCCTCCGGCAGGACGAGGACCGTTTAGCCTTTTCGGTGATCATGCAGATTGATTCCCGTGGCATCATCCACGACTACCGGATACGGGAATCCATAATCCGTAGCAAGCGCCGTTTTAGTTACCAGGAAGTGGAAGACATAATCCACGGCAAGGAGAATAAGCACGGCAAAACCATCCACCTGATGATGCTCCTTGCCCTTGCACTGCGCAGGTCAAGGGAGGAGATGGGCAGCATCGACTTCGACATTCCGGTACCAGAGATTTCTCTTGACAAGAACGGGTTGCCCTTCGAGGTGCGTCCCAGTGAACGCCTGGAGGCCAACAGGCTGGTGGAGGAGTTCATGCTGGCCGCCAACCTGACGGTGGCCAGGCACATGGCCCGGCGCGATGGCGATCTGCCACCACGGCCTTTCGTCTACCGTATACACGAGAAACCGGACGAGAAGACCATGAGGGAGTTCCTGGAACTCATGGAGCGGCTGGGGCTCAGCTATAAGATAGCCGGCGACCTCGAACCCGAGGACTACCGCAAGATCCTGGACATCATCGAGAACCTGGAGTTCAAGGATTTTGCCGAGAAGGTAGCCCTGCGGTCCATGACCAAGGCTGTGTACAGCACGGACAACATAGGCCACTTCGGTCTGGCCTTCGACGCCTACACCCACTTCACCTCACCCATACGCCGCTATGCCGACCTGGTGGTGCACCGGCTGATAAAAACCTATGCTGCTGCCGGACCAGCCAGGCAGCCGGGTGGTGGAGCAGTCATGAAGCCGGCTGGTGTAACAGCCGAGGCTGAGACTAGCATCTCCGGGTATGTCGATATAGCCGCCAGGCAGAAACAAGACGCACAGACCCTTGCTGCCCTGCGACGTGTATGCGACCAGTGTTCCAAGCGCGAGATACGGGCAGTGCAAGCCGAGCGGGAATACTCCAGGATCAAGTCCATGGAATTCCTTGCCGGCAAGGTGGGTGAGAGCTACAACGGCATCATCGCCGGTGTGTCATCCTTCGGCTTCTTCGTCGAGCTGACCCATTACTTGATAGAGGGTCTGGTCCATGTCTCGGAACTCAAGGATGACCGCTACGAGTTCGACAAGGACAACTACACCCTTACGGGTACGGCAAACGGCAGGACCTACCGTCTTGGCGACCCGGTCAGGGTAACAATCAAAAGTGTTTCCAAGGACGAGAAGAAGGCCGATTTCGTCCTGGACTGAAGGGTAGACTCGTAGATGTCTGGCCTCGGACCACTGGGGCTGAAGGCAGGGGAGTACACCTTAGGCTGTTGAACTACTATCGATCAGCAGTTTCAGAGCTGTTGCCGCTTCCTTGCCATCCCCGGAGACAGAGGCCAAACGACTCATGGTTTCGGCGATGGCCAAGTTCTCTCTTGCTATGCCATCAATCGCGGATTGTAGT
>MIBM01000189.1 GCA_001830645.1 Spirochaetes bacterium RIFOXYC1_FULL_54_7 | reverse complement strand
AACATTTGCCTTTTCCGAACAGGAAGATCTATCATCCATGATCCCCCCTCAGCAATCCCGCCAGCAACCGGGCATACTCCCCGTCCTCTTTCCAGTCCCCCATATCCTCCGCCAGAGCCAAGGGAGAAATCCAGTCCAGGATGGAGATGAGCCTCTGGCGCAGTTGCCAATAATCGACCAGCTCGTCCTTGAGATACCGCAGTCCTGCGGTGGGGTTCTCCTCCTCCTTAGAGGCATGCACAGCAAAGAGCAACTGCCTGAGCACGGTGCCCCCAAAGCCTTCCTCCCCCAGAGGTCCAAGATCCCGATTGCCAAACTCCGAGGCGGTCTTGATGCGTGTCTGGTTGGCAGTCGTGGATGCAAGGATGGGTTTGACCTCCCGTACGCCAAATCCACGGGCCAATTCCTGATAAACGCCCTGGCGGTGCTCTCCGCGGCCTTCAACGTCCAAAGACCGGAGATACAGGCGCTCATCGGCGACAAGGCGCATCCAGACTTCTTCCAAGCCTTTTGGCACGAGGTAATCGCAGGCGATGGAAATAGCCCGATCGATTACCTGCTCGAAGCGGGACTTTTCATATGTAGCCGAACCAACCTTGGCGCGTCCCCGGCCTTTCTCCGGCTTGGCGCGGAAGAGTTCATAGCTCACATCCTGGCCATCAAGGCTCTGGTACTGGGTCAGTACACGGAGGGCGGCTGCATAGGCGGCGAGCTGGTAGTCGGTGTCACCGAAGTTGGGATCAGAGGCGTCATCGAGGGAACGCATCGAGTCGATCTGGTGTTTGACCTCGTCTTCGACAAGGGGGTAGAGCTCGTCGAGGAAGGCGTTGCCGGCATCGATGCGCTTGCGGAGGACGAGAAGGACCGTGCCTTGGACGTAGTTGCCTTTCTTGATGCCCCCTGCAGGCGTCTCCGTGGCAATGGTCCAAGCCGCGCTGACTCTGAGACCCGCAGCCCAGAGTATCATACCGAGATCGGCCCAGACGGAAGGGTCCTGGTGGGTAAACATGACGAGTTGGAGGCCGTTGTCGGGCATGTACCTGGTGAGGTTCTGGTAAATATCCACCATGGAACGGCGGAAGTCATCACCATCACCGCGTACCGCCAGTTCGGCACGGGCATCGGGGATCCATTCGGGAAAGGCCTTGGTCAGTTGCTTGTCGTACCAGGCGAGGAAGAAGTCGCCGAGTTCGTGGTAATTTACGGCATCGGCATAAGGCGGATCGGTGATCCAGAAGTCGCAGGTTTCGCGGAGATTGCGGGCGTCGGAAAGCAAAGCTTTGCTATTGTATACGGAATAGCTCGACGATTTTACAAAGAGTGGCCACGCTGTATCCAGCTTTGAGATAGGACGATGGCCGTAGTTGAACAGGGTATTCATGGCTTGGTTGCTGAAAACATAGTTGGTGCACTCGTGGGCCGAATCGG
>MIBM01000188.1:9423-10069 GCA_001830645.1 Spirochaetes bacterium RIFOXYC1_FULL_54_7 | reverse complement strand
CCAGCCTGCGTGGTCCATCACCGCAAAGGCCAGCACCACATACCCGATCTGGCCCATGGAGGACCAGGCCAGGGTCAGCTTTATGTCTTCCTGGTAGATGGCGTACAGGGCGCCTATCATGGCGGTGGCCAGACCGACCCAGCCCAAAGCCCGCCAAACCCAGGGACCAAGGGCCAGAGCCCCTGGCACACCATTGGCAAGGACCAGGGCAAACAGCGCGAAGATGGCGGCTTTGGACAAGGATGCGGAAAGCAGTCCGGATACCTCGTCATCGGCCTCGGCATAGGAACCCGGCAACCACACATGCAGGCCCAGTACACCAGTCTTTACCAGTATGCCTACCAGAACCAGCACGAAAGGCCAGGCCACCGTTCCTGCGGCTGCCATTCCGGCTTCCCCAAGGCCGCCAGATGCCAGGCCGGTCATCAATAGGAAGGCTCCACCAAGGCCAAATACAATGTAGGCAAGGGCCGGTTTTTCTGCCCTGCGGCCCCGCAATACGAGCAGCCAGCTGGAAAGGGTCATAGTCTCCCAGGCAAAGAAGAAGCCCAGGGGGCTCTGAGCCACCAGCACCGCACCCAGAGACAACGTGACCATGGTCATCAGTGGATGCAGCCCCGGCCTGGCTCCCCCCTTGCGCAGGGCA
>MIBM01000188.1:9212-9388 GCA_001830645.1 Spirochaetes bacterium RIFOXYC1_FULL_54_7 | reverse complement strand
CACCGCAAAGAACTGCCGTAATGCATCAAGGCCTTCCCAGGCCAGCCATCCGAAACCGGCAATCGCCGCAAGTGACAGAAGCCCTTTGAGCCAGCCGGGAGTCCGGTCCACCATGAACAGCATCGCCACGGCCAGGTAGGGCGCCCAGAGCAGGTACCCAGCCGCGCTGGCAACAC
>MIBM01000188.1:1739-9206 GCA_001830645.1 Spirochaetes bacterium RIFOXYC1_FULL_54_7 | reverse complement strand
CCGCGCCGCCAACAGCGATATTCCCGCCAAGACCAGCCAGTGCATCCAGCCCAGCCAACACACCAAAACCGGCCAGAGCCAAGGCCATCAGGGCCGGGCCGGACAGCTTCCAGCCAGCCCTCGTCAGGCCAGCGTCGGCCAGACTGGCGTCCAGCGGATCCGCAGCCGCCTGCCTGGACTTTGCCAGCCGCCCAAGCCAGCGGAATATATAGAAGGCTTCAACCAGGCTTCCACCCAGTACTATGGCGATAATCCAGAAATGACCGCCGACGGTCAGAGCCTTCACCAGTTGCCACTTGGCCCAGAAGCCGGGGAAGGGAGGCAGCCCTACCAAGCCAAGGGACAACATGCCGGCTACTGCCAGGGTCGGAGGCGACACGACAGCCTTGTGGTCATCATCCCCCAGCATGCCGGACAGCAGGAAAAGGCCGGTCTTGGCCAGCAGATGGTTCAGGGTCAGACCCCCGGCCACCATCAGCATGAAGCCCGCATCGCCGAGGTTCAACAGTTTTACCAGGGCCACCACGGCGGTTACCAGGCCGATCTGGGCGGCAGAGGAATAGCCCAGCATGCGCCTGGTACCGCTCTGGCGGGCACCGGCCAGGTTGGCAGCCGCAAAGGTAGCCAGCCCGCTGCCTGCCACTATGACCAGGTGGGCATTGCCCAGGATGGGCAGAAGCTTCCAGAGGGCCACCACCAGGGCGGTCGCCGAGGCTCCGGCCAGCAGGGCAGAGACCCCGGGATTGGCGGTATCGTAGACATCGATGCCCCAGCCGTTGGCCGGGAAGGGCTTCATTTCCACCAGCAGGGCCGCCAGCAGGAAGAAGATGGCGGCAGTCCCGGCGGTACTGCCCAGCCCGGCGGCAATGCCCAGCCCGGCGGCCCCACCGGAAGCCACTGCAGCGGCGGCTATATCCAGGTTCAGGGTGTCCCCGAAACGGTACACATAGATGACGCCAATCAGGTACAAAGCGCTGGCTATACCGCCGGCCATCATGTACTTGAAGGCCGATCTCAGGGCCGGCTTGCGGTCATCGAAGCCGATCAGGCCATAGGTTGCGATGGCGGAGATTTCAAGGAAGACAAACAGATTGAAGAGGTCCCTGGTCAGGACGATACCCGACAGGCCCATGACGGTCATGATGAAGGCCATGGAGCCACCCAGAGGTGCTTTTTCCAGATCGTGGTGCATGAAGGCCGCTGACAATAGCCCCACAAAGCCTATGGCCAGTACGGCCGCGGCTTCCACCAGCCCTACCCTAAGCACAATGGCCAGGGGAGCGCCGAAGCCGGCGGTGCCGAAGTCCATGGCTGTGCTACCTGCCAGAGCGGCTTGCACTCCATCCTGAAGCAACACCAGCAGCCAGGCTGCTCCGGCTACCGCCCAGGCGGCAGTAACGGCATACAGGATGAACAAGGAAACCCGCCTGCCAAGCTTGTCAGCCAGGGGCAGGAGAAAGGCTGCCGCCATGGAAGCGGCGAAGAAGTAGAGGGGGTTTACCATTTTTCTTCTCCGTAGGCTTCTATGGAAGAAGCGCCGCCGCCGGTACGCAGGCGTACTGCATAGCTGAGCATGAGGGCGGTAACCGCCAGGCCTATCACGATGGCGGTAAGCACCAGAGCCTGGGGCACCGGATCGGTCATCCGCGCGGCGGTCCGGGCGCCATCGTCGAAGATGGGGGCGGTACGACCCCGGATGTAGCCAACCGACAGGATGAGCATGTTCACACCAGTCTCAAGGACGCAGAAGGCCACGGCTATCTTGAACAGGTTAGGTCTGGCCAGTATGCCCCAGAGCCCTACAAGGATCAGTATGGCACCGGGAACCGCGACAGGATTCAGCCAGGCAAGGAAGTCCAACACGTTCATGCTCGGTCTCCTTTCAGTGCATCCAGGATGCCGGACAGCTCGGCGCCGACTTTCAGCCCGATGAGGGAGTAAATGAGGGGTATGCTGCCTGCGCTTACCAGGGCTCCGATAGAACCGGTCGGCAGGATGCGCGGGTCAAGGAAACCAAGCCCGAGGAAGGCTCCCAGCAAGGCAAGTACCACATACGCAGCCCCGGACAGGGATTCCACAGCCGTCATGGCGCCATGGGCCAGATGGGAGTCGGGGTTGGACAGCAAGGCCAGCAGCATGGCTGTGGCTATGACCACGCCGCCCTGGAAGCCGCCGCCGGGTGTCAGGTGTCCATGCATGAAGATGTACACACCAAACATGACCAGCAGGCTGGACAGGAGTCTACTCGCCGTACCCAGGATCTCGGTGCCATGCCTGCGTCCGGAGGCAGGCAAGCCGGTACCAAGGCGCTTCCGCGACAGAAGGCTTCCAACGCCGGCGGTGGCAGCGAACAATACGGCTACTTCGCCCAGGGTATCAAAGCCACGGTAGCTGACCACGATGGCGGTAACCACATTGGCCGCCCCGAAGTCCTTGGGAGCGCCATCCAGGTAGGCCGATGGCAGGGCGGCGGGAACATCGACAACACCAGCGCCCATCACCAGGGGCCACAAGGCCGTACCAAGGGCAATGATTACAGCCAGGACAAGGAATCTGCGCATCATTTCCGGCCTCCTGACTGCCCGTTTGCCCCGGCAGTTGATTTGCCAAGCCCCGATGCGCTTACCGAAGCGGCGGCGTCAAGCCCTGCAACTTCGACTGGGGTAGCACCAAGCTCCGCGGCATCCGAAGTTTCATCGTCCGCCTGCCTTGCCCTGGACAGGGCATACAGGAATACCACCGTGGTAAGGCCCGAGCCAATTGCAGCTTCGGTCATGGCTACATCGGGAGCTCCGATAAGCAGGAATACCAGGCTGGCCACCAGGCTTACTCCGCCGGACAGTATTATGGAAACAAGCAGGCTCCTGGCCAGGACGGCACCTATGCCTGTGGCGACCATGATGGCCCCGGCGGCCAGCAGCAGGATATCAAGCACCATGAGTTGCCTCCTTGGTTCCAGCAGTTCCCCTGTCCCCAGCCGCTATCCTTGCCTCATCGTCAGCCAGGGCGTCGGGTGACAGCACGGCCCCGATACGCTTCCTGTTGGCATGGGCGGCCCGTGCCAGGGCGTTGGAACTGACCGGGTTGGTAAGCACTATGAAGACAACCAGGATGAATACCCGCCCCAGGTAATCCGGCTGCATGATGCCTATGCCAAACAGGAAGAGGATCGATCCCAGGGTAGTAGCCTTGGTGCCTGCCTGCATGCGGTTCAGGGCATCGGGCATGCGCAAGAGGCCAATGGCCGCCAGCAGGAAGAACAACGCTCCGATCAGGCTTACAAAGGCGCCGATGATGCCAGCCATCACAGGCCTCCTTCCAGGTAGCGGGCAACCGCCACCACGCCGGCAAAGCCGACCAGGCCATAGACCATGGCTACATCGATGTAGATACGCCTGCCGGACAGCAGGGCAAAGGCAACTATCAGGGATGTCGCCAGGATGGTCATGGCATCCAGGGCTACGGTCCGGTCCACAGCCCAGGGTCCAAGGGCAAAGCGTATGCCGGACAGCAGCAAGGCCAGTACGGCAATGCCCACCGCCACGAAAAACACCGTGTCAGCCACAGATCACCTCCAGATATTTCTCGAAGTTCCCCACGATAGCCGCGGTGGCGGCCTCGGGATCCGGGTCGGCCACCTTTATCCAGTGGATGTACAGGTCATCGCCGCGCATCTCCACGGTTATGGTTCCCGGAGTCAGGGTAATGGAGTTTGCAAGCAAAAGGCGGCCCAAGGGAGTCTTCAGCCGGGTCTTCACCTTTACGATGCCAGGATCGATGGGGAGTTTCGGGTGAAGCACCCGGAAGGCCACATCCAGGTTTGACTGTACCAAGGCTTTTATGAACACAAAAACATAGGCTACGAGCCAGGCCAGTGCCTTGGGACTCAGCTTCAGGTCTCCCAGAGGAGAAGCCGCAGAGAAGGGTAGCAAGGATATCAGCAGAGCCACCAGCGCACCCGCGACGGCCTCCTGGGTGTTCCAGGGCGCAGTCAACAGAAGCCACACGGTCCACAAGCCCAGGAAACCAAGTGCACGGGCTTTTATCATTATCATGAAATGCCACCTCCCCAGATGCCCGCCGGGACGGGCAATAAATTGGTGACAGTATAGCTCAAGTATGGTATATGTAAACAGAAATATGTTAAAAACGCTATCCACTTGCAGTATCCAGCGCCAGACATTATATTGTAGCGGGATATACAACCGGAAACGAAAGTTGCCGTGGAATGACATGCCGGCCCCGGGGCCGCACAGGAGGTGCATGCATGATGGAAAAGGTGAAGGACATCCTTGCTTCAAAGGGTACAGAAGTAATCAGCGTAAGGCCGGAGACCGGCATCATGAAAGCCCTTGAGGTAATGGCGGAGCACAACATCGGGGCCATCCTCGTGCTTGACACTTCAGGAGAAGTAGCTGGCATTTTCTCGGAGCGTGATCTTGCGCGCAAGATCATACTTAAAGCCCATTCCTGCGACACCACCCTGGTCGGCGAGATAATGACTTCCAAAATTACCTATACCGACCCCTCGGCTTCCATCGAAGATTGCATGGATCTCATGACCAGCCACCATTTCCGCCACCTTCCGGTCAAGGATAACGGCAAACTGGTCGGTCTTATCTCCATCGGTGACGTGGTAAAGGCCCTTATCGAGCGCCAGGGACGCATCATCTCCCAGCAGGCCTTCGAGATAGGTCAGAACGAGCGCAAACACACAGGAGCTATCTGATATCACCAAGAAGCTCCCGCCAGTGGTTCAGCAATTCTGGTGGGAGCTTGTATATATATCGATTCTGCTGATTTTCCAAATCCCACACTTGTTGTATTTTTCACCATCTTGATGTATTTTACTACAGCTATCAGCTACCTCGGTCTGTTCAGGTGCTTTCTCTTGAACCTAGGCGTTTCAAGAAAACCAGCATGTTTTATTGTTTTACCAAGCTCCGATAAAGCCGGACATAAAGCAAGTATGAAAATGATGCCTTTTGATCATCTATTCCGCATCCACTACAGAAAATTTCATAATTACTCGTGAGAAAGCAAGACTTGATAATTGCCTGGATCAATTTAGCTTACTTGGCATGATTGCTGCTTTATATCCAGTAATGAATACCAAATGGTGCATCATAGCCGACGATTTTACCGGAGCAAGTGACTCTGCCGTCCAATTCGGAGCAATTGGCAGAACTGTTCGCTTAATACTTGGTGGCTTGGATTCCATAACCAAGGAAATCAGGAAAAACACCGATGTGGTGGTCGTAAACACGGACACACGGTTTTCCTCTTCAAATGCTGCCTATTTGACGGTCATGGACACAGCAACTGTCTTCAAAACTGCTGGCCAGTTCCAGTTTTTCAAAAAAATAGATTCTACTCTCAGGGGTAACATCGCTGAAGAGACTGCCGCGGTAATGGCTGCCACCGGCTACCGGTTTGCGATCGTTGCTCCTGCAGCACCCAGGAATCATAGGACAGTGGTAGATGGACACTGTATGGTCAATGGCACAATGGTCACTTTGACCACTGCGGGGAAGGATCCATTTACACCGGTTGTCGATGGCCGGGTTGCTTCATTGTTTGCAACCCGGTTTCCGCAGGTCGTCCAGGAAATACACCTTGACCTGATACGCACCCAACCAACAGAACTAAAAGCTGCTATCCAGCAGGGTCTTGCCAAAGGCCAGCGGATTTTTGTACTCGATGCGGAATGTATGGAAGATCTGGATGCCATTGCCGGATTGCGTTCACTATCAGGTTGCCTCTTCGTCGGTGCTTCCGGTCTGGCTGAGGCCCTGGCAAGATCATGCTCCGCAGCTCTGCCACGCCGACCACGGATAGGCCCGGGCAGGATAGCCTTCATCATCGGATCCCTCACACCTACCAGCGCAGTCCAGTGTCGGCTTCTGGCAGCCTCGTCAAGCGTCGCTGAACTAGTCTGCGATTCCAGAGCTGCCATTCAGGATCCCGGCCATGAAATAGCCAGACTACTTGCGCTTGCAGCAGACATCCCAGCGGCCATGGCTTTGCTGGTGCGCACCGATGGCTTTGAAAAACCCGATGAAGATATCCTGGTACTGAAGGAAAAAGGTCCAGCTTTTTCACGTTTCCTGGGAGATTTGACCCTGGCCCTTGCCAAGGCAAGAAGGCTGCGTTTTATTCTGGCATCCGGCGGAGACTGCGCAGCCCGCATCGCTTCTGCCCTTGGGGCTGGTTCAGTACAACTTCTCAATGAAATAATCCCGGGACTGCCTTTCGGCTACCTCCACTCCCCTGCACTTGGCAGGCGCCTGTACTTTGTATCCAAGTCCGGAGGGTTTGGCCCTCCTACTGCCTTGGTCGAGGTACTGGACTTCATCGCATCATCGCCCATACATCAGAAGGAGCATGTTCAATGACCAAGTTTTTTGTCCTGTCACCAGCAAAGCTGGAATATGGTCCAGGTTCAATCAACAGCATACCCGGTATGGTTACCGAGCTTAAGCCTCTGGTTTCATCACTTGCCTTGGTGCTGAGCGACAAGGGTGTAGCAAGCACCGGCCTCCCCGCCCGCATAGCCGCTGATATACAACAAGCAGGGACTCAGTGCCTGCTTGTCGATTCAGTTCCACCCGAGCCAAGCGATGCCGACCTGGATGGTATAGCCGCCCTCCTGCGTCAGGAGAAGGTCGGGATCATCATTGCCATTGGTGGTGGCAGTGTCATAGATGCATCCAAAATCCTTTCGGTACTCGCGACAAATACGCTCAAAACCGTCGATCTTGCGGAACAAGGGGTAAAAGCCAGGGGCATCCCCTATATTGCCGTACCAACAACAGCGGGCACCGGTGCCGAAGCCACACCCAATGCCATAATCCTGTTCCCGGCACGCAACCTCAAGATCGGCATAGTAAGCCCCTACTTCATTCCCGATAGGGTCGTCCTGGACCCCGAGCTTACCTTTGGGCTTCCCCGGAGCCTTACTGCCTCCACAGGTATGGATGCACTTTGCCATCTCCTGGAGTGTTACATAGGAAAGAAAGCCAACCCATACAGCAACTTGTTTGCCAAGGAAGGCCTGGCCCTCCTCGCGTCCAACTTGCGGGAGGCCTATGATGATGGATCAAACCTGGAAGCCCGATCGGCCATGATGCTGGCGGCTTACTACGGCGGAGTCTGCATTGCCTCTTCTGGAACCAATGCAGTGCACGCCCTGTCTTACCCGCTGGGCGGGACCTTCCGCATACCCCATGGAATTGCAAACGCGGCACTGCTGGTACCCGTATTAGCCAGCCAGGCTCAACGAATCCCCAAGAGCCTGGGGGAAGTCTCCAGGATCATGGGCTTCTCATTATCCACCAAGGATGAAGAAGCCACTGATGCGTTGATCACGGGATTACGTAGCCTGGTGGCCGACCTGGGCATACCCCAGACCTTGGAAGGGCTTGGCGTATCCCCTTCTGCCATACCCGAACTCACGGAAGCAGCCTA
>MIBM01000188.1:793-1706 GCA_001830645.1 Spirochaetes bacterium RIFOXYC1_FULL_54_7 | reverse complement strand
GGCATCTACACGAGCATGACAGCATGATGTACAAACCACTGGTCGGTGTAACCATGGGCGATCCTTCGGGAGTAGGCCCGGAAATAATACTCAGGGCTTTGCAGCGTAAGGATGTCCGTGATGCTGCCCGTTATGTAGTGTACGGAGCTCCCGAAGCACTGAAGCGGGCGGAGGCGGTAGCCGGCTGGCAGGGCAGCATCGACGAGCGGGGGAGCATTGCGTCCTGCACCTGCCCCGATGACGGCATTGAAGTGATCCGTAGTGGCGCCATGGCACTCGGCGACTGTGAAACCGGAATGGTTTCTGCCGTTAGCGGCGGGATAGCCTTCAACGCCATCCGCCAGGCAATCGAAGCTGCCCTGGCCGGTACAATCGATGCTACCGCCACCGCTCCGATCAACAAGGAATCCATACGCCTCGCTGGGCATCATTTTGCCGGCCACACGGAGATCTATGCCCACTATACCGGCACCACCGACTACACCATGCTGCTGATGGACGGTCCTCTTAGGGTGGTCCATGTGTCCACCCATGTCTCCCTACGCGAGGCCATAGATCGGGTAAAAAAGGACCGCATAGTCGCTGTAATAAAGCTGGTCAGGGAAGCCCTTCTTGGCATGGGAATAGACAAACCACGGATCGCGGTGGCGGGGCTTAATCCGCATGCGGGGGAGAACGGACTTTTCGGTACCGAAGAGATCGATGAGATAGCCCCTGCGGTCAGCGAGGCCGCTGAACTTGGCGCAACGGGACCCTACCCACCGGATTCCATCTTCAGCAGGGCCGCCGGCGGCGAGTTCGATGCGGTGGTTGCCATGTATCACGACCAGGGCCACATACCCCTTAAAATGGCAGGCTTCCGGTTCGATTCTTCGGGAGCCACAAGTATCGCAGGCATCAATATAACCCTGGG
>MIBM01000188.1:0-785 GCA_001830645.1 Spirochaetes bacterium RIFOXYC1_FULL_54_7 | reverse complement strand
TCATACGCTGCTCGGTGGACCATGGAACGGCATTCGATATCGCCGGAAAGGGCCTGGCAGATCCCGGAAGCATGGCCATGGCCATGATCACCGCTGCCGGCATGGCACGACAGAAGGCCAGCCAGAACCCATGAGTACAGTCAGGGAAAGGGAGACAGACATGAAGAAGTACTACGGTGTCATACCGCCAATCATCACCCCCGTAGACGAGCATGAAAATGTGGACGAACAAGGTTTCAGAGCCCTGCTCAGCCACTGCGTTGACCATGGCCTGCATGGCATGTTCGTAGCTGGCTCCAATGGAGAAACCATGGCCCTTACCCAGGAACAGCGAGACAGGGCCATCCAGATAACCGTTTCGGAGGTCGGAGATAGGGTGCCTGTCATGTGCGGTGTCATGGATACCAGTACCCGAAGGGTCATAGAGAACATCAAACGCATGGAGCAGAAGGGTGGCACCTGCGCGGTGGTCACCTCCATCTTCTACGCCAGGCATACCTCCCAGGATGAAACGGTGAGGCACTTCGAGAAGATCAGCAGGGAAACCAGTTCGGATATCTTCATCTACAACATACCCATGTTCACCGGCCTGTCCCTGACATTTGACACCGTGCGCAGGATTTCCACCATGGACAGAGTTGTGGGCTACAAGGACTCCGGCGGCAACCTGCCTGATTTCATCAAGTGCCTGAACCACTTCAAGGGCACCGATTTCAGCCTGCTCCAGGGCATGACCAACCTGGCAGCCCCCAGCATGCTCATGGGTGCCGATGGCTTCATTCCTT
>MIBM01000187.1:5785-8361 GCA_001830645.1 Spirochaetes bacterium RIFOXYC1_FULL_54_7 | reverse complement strand
CAAGAAATTCGGCGCCAAGAAGCGCCCCTACTATCGCATCGTCGTGCTTGACAGCCGTCAGCCCCGGGATGGCAAGACCATCGACGAGCTGGGCATTTATCATCCCGTTGAAGCTGAAGGCAAGCAACTGCGCATAGACGCTGACAAGGCCCGTGCCTGGCTGGCCAAGGGCGCCCTGCCTTCCGACACTGTACGTGGCCTGCTGAACAAACAGAACATCCAGCTTGGCTAAGGTTTCCGGTCGCCTTTCGGCATGCCGCCGGGCCTGGTTGCTCCATCAGAAGGAGCTGGCTGGGTGCGGTGTCTGCCGTCTATCGGCGTCGATCATCAAGAAAGGAGCGACCAGTGGAACGGGACCTTATTGAATACATAGCAAAGTCGCTCGTGGACGATCCGGCGGGTGTTTCCGTCAATCTCGTCGAGACCGACGAGGCTACAGTCATAGAACTCCGGGTCGCCCAGGAAGATATCGGCAAGGTAATCGGCAAGCGCGGGCGTATAGCCAAGGCCATCCGTACCCTGCTGTCCGCCGCCGCCACCCGTGGTGGCAAGGATGTCAGACTCCAGATACTGGACTGATATGGACGAACTGGCCATTGGCCGCATCGGCGCAGCCCACGGGCTGGACGGCCGTGTCAAGGTAATTACCTATTCCGGAGAATCCGGACACTTCAAGAAACTCGATACCGTGGAGCTGAGGGACGGTGAACGCAGCATGAAGGCTGTAATCCAATCGGCCGCTGCCCATGGCGAGCTGGTGTTGGTCAAGTTCGAGGGCTACGACAGCCCGGAGGCTTCCAGAGTTCTGGCGGGTTTCGAGATCTGGGTTCCCCGGGACAAGGCCGCTCCGAAGCGCAAGGACGAGTATTATTTTGCCGAACTGGTAGGTTGCATCCTGCACTCGCAGGGCAAAGACCTGGCTACGGTATGCGCCGTCTGCGATGGTGGTGGTGGTGAGTTGCTCGAAGTGGCCTTTCCTGGCCGCAGCAGCGTGCTTGTCCCCTTCCGCAAGGAATTCATAGGCAAGGTCGATATCGAAGGCAAGCGCATCGAACTGATCGCGCCCTGGATCATCGAGTAAGGACAGATTCCCATGCGCATGGACATACTGACCCTGTTCCCTGAAATACTGCGGGGCTTCTTCGAGAGTTCCATCATGGCCAGGGCTGTGGAGCGAGGGCTGGTAAGCTATTCCCTGACAGATATTCGTGACTATGCCACGGACAAGCACCACAAGTGTGATGATGAACTGTACGGTGGCGGCCCGGGCATGCTCATGCTGCCAGGACCCCTTGGTGCCGCCCTTGAGGCTGCCGGAACCGAGGGCGCCAGGGTTGTGTATGTAAGCCCCGGTGGCCGGCTGTTTAACCAGGCTTACGCCCGGGATCTGGCTGCTGAGAAGAAGCTCATTGTCATCTGCGGACGGTACGAAGGTATAGACCAGCGCGTTATAGACAAGTATGTGACTGATGAAATCAGCATAGGCGACTATGTGCTGTCGTCCGGCGAAGCCGCAGCCCTGGTGATAGTGGACGCTGTGTATCGCCTTTTACCGGGTGTAATTACCGGAGAATCCCTTGAGGAAGAGAGCTTCGAGGACGGCCTCCTGGAGTACCCCCAGTATACACGCCCGGCACTTTATGATAATATCCGGGTTCCGGACGTTCTCGTCTCGGGTCATCATGCCAACATCGTAAAATGGCGATTCCGCAAGAGGCTCGAGAAGACCCTGCTATACCGACCCGACCTGCTCCAGGGCAAGGGATTGGAGGGGGAGTTGCGTTCAATGATACAGGAATTAACCGTACAAGGGGGAGACTGATGGACCTTATAAAGATGATTTCAGCCGGACAGACCAAGGATCTTCCAGATGTCAAGTCCGGAGATACGGTAAAGGTGCACTTCAAGATCGTTGAAGGCAAGACCGAGCGTATACAGATCTACGAAGGCCTGGTTATCGCAATCAAGAATGCTGGCGCCGGCAAGACCTTCACCGTACGCAAGAACTCATATGGTGTTGGCGTGGAGCGGGTTTTTCCAATGCACTCTCCCCGTATCGAGAAGATAGAAGTTGTACGCTATGGCAAGGTCCGCAGGGGCAAGCTGTATTACATCCGCGAGAAGATCGGCAAGAAGGCCAAGATCAAGGAACTGCTTGGTGGTCGCAAGCCTCCCTTCCGTTCCCAGGCCACCGAGGTCTGATCAGATAGTGCGGCCAGCAGGCCCGACAGAAATTCCGATTGCTCGATTGACAGGCGCCGGCCGGGACGATACGTCCAAGGCTGGCGTTGCTGTTTCCAGATCTGACAGCCGTTCCCGTGCTGCTGGCACCGGCCGGACTCCTGTTGCACAAACCTTGTCGGGAGCCGGGTCCAGTCCCCAGGGTGCATCGTCGGTCGTGCCTGGTACGGCTCCTCTCCTGTCTGACAGGCTAAGCACCATGCTCCGGGAGTATGGCATCCCGAAAGACGCACCGTCCCTCTTTGTCCTTCATGCCCTGATGGGCGAGGGCCTCGGTCTTGGTGCGGAGACCATCAGGGCTGTCCGGGCCGCAGTCCTTCGTCATGCTGCGCCTA
>MIBM01000187.1:2240-5775 GCA_001830645.1 Spirochaetes bacterium RIFOXYC1_FULL_54_7 | reverse complement strand
TTTACTGGCAGCCAGGGCCATCGCGGCAGGCCTCCAGCCGGATGACGAGGGTATGGATGCTCTCATCCGCTCGCTTTCCGGACTGTCGGCCGACGATCCAGGCAAGGAGCCAGCCAGGCTTGCCGGCAGGCAGTCCAGCAGGGATGCCGGGAGTGATCCTGGCAAGGATACTGACAGGGAGCCCGGCCAGGATTCCGGTCAGGATTCCAGTGATCGGTCATCCTCTGGATCCGATGGCCATGGTTCCGGTCAGCACAACTCCTCTGGCCAGGGTGGACAGCACCATCCCGGGGGGCATGGGGCTGGAAAATATGAGTGCCTGGATGAGGTGGAGCTCCAGCAGATTCTTGAAGCGACCTTCCTGAGTCTTTCATCCAGGGCCGCTGCTGACCCTGGTTTTGCTTCCCTTGCCCGGAGAGGGCCTGATGGACGCGGTTGGTTGTGCGTACCCTACCGATTCTCCATAGATACCGTTGATTTTTCAGGCTACATCCGTATAGTTTTTAACTATACTGCAAGTAGGGTAGAGCGTCTGGTTGCGGAGATCGATTCTTCAGGGCTGACCCGGGTCTTCGATGTGTCATGGGGACCCATGGGCAAGCCAAGGCTTCGGTTCATGCCAGGTTCTTTACCCGAGGGTGGTGAGTTTACACGGATCTTCGGGGCGTCGATGAAGGTGGAGCTCATCCCTCAAGGTGAGGATCCTGCCCTGATCGATACCGTTTACAGGGAACTTGACGGCCATGCGTAAGGGTGTCGGCAAGAAGGCCATAGCCCTTATGTATGATCCATCCCTGCCTGCACCGCTGATACTGGCCAGTGCCAGCGGGCATAGCGCAGAGCGGATGGCAGTCCTGGCAGAGCAGGCTGGGGTGCCTGTAGTAGCCGATGAGGGGCTGGCGGAGGGTCTGATCCCCCTTGATGTTGGTGCTTTGGTGCCCTTTGAATATTGGGAATTGGTTGCCAGGGTTTTTGTTTTTATAAGGAAAGTTGACCATGAAAAAGAAGTACGCCGTTGACCAGATCAAACCGGGCACACGTTTTACCGCGGATGTGTATTCCGATGGAACCAATCTGTTTGTCCCTGCCGATACGCCGGTGCGGGCCAAGGACATAGAGGGCCTCAAGCAATGGGGTGTGCCCTTCGTGTACAGCGACGGTAACATGGAAACAGCCGTTGAAAAGCCAACCGAAACAGCTGATCACAGCTCTGGGAAGAAGGGTCTTGCCACCTTCCAGGATCGCAAGCTGTATGAGGCCTATACAGACATGATAGGGCGCCTCAAGGCGGTGATGGATCACATCTCCACCAATGAAAAAGTAGAATCCAAGGTTGTAGACAAGCTGACCCAGGATGTCCTGCAGGTGGTACGCGAGAAGGAATCCTTGGCTATTGCTTGTGTCTTGTCCTCTGATATCCAGGGTTATGACCTTGCACGGGCAGGCATCAACTGTGCCATTCTTGCGGTAGTTGTAGGCCAGACCATGAAGATGCCGGCCCACCGACTTGGGCATCTTGCCACCGGCTCCATGCTTCACGATGTAGGCATGCTTCGTATACCTCCTGAAATAGCAAAGAAAAAAGGTTCCCTGACTCCGGAGGAAGCCCAGAAGATCCGTGCCCATCCCTTGCTATCATACAAGATCATAACCAAGGAACTGCAGTACCCCGACGACATAGGACTGATCGGTCTTCAGCACCATGAACGCTGGGACGGGGCAGGGTATCCCAGGCGTTCCACTTCTCAGGACATAGATGTCCTGGCCAGGATAGTCTCGGTGGCAGACGCCTTTGAGGCCATGGTCAGCCAGAAACCGTACCGTACCTCCATGATAGGCTATGCTGCCATCAAGAGCCTGCTTTCAGACAACTCCCGCCGCTTCGACGCCGATGTACTCAAGGCTTTCGTGAAGAGTCTTGGCATTTATCCCATTGGTTCCATAGTCGTACTGAACAACGCCGCCATCGCCAGGGTGGTTGATATCCATCCTGATGCTCCCCTGCGGCCGCGGATAAAGCTGATTGTCGATGAGTTCGGCAAGCACTTCACCGATGATTCCGGTGAGACTCTTGATCTGCTGGCCGAGAAAGCCCTGTTCATAGCCAGGGCTGTCGATCCGAGGGAGTTGGCCTCCGGCCAGTGAGACCGGAACCCCCTATCGCTTCCAACCCTTCGAAGACCTCCCGGGGCAAGGCCGCGGAAGAAGTTGCCTGCCTCTGGCTGGAAGCCGAAGGCTGGACAGTAGTGGTGCGCAACTGGCGGCGTGGGCCGGGCGAACTGGATATCGTGGCCGCAAAAGCGGGTGAGCTGGCCTTTGTAGAAGTGAAGGAAGTAGATGCCTACGGACTTGAATCCCTCTCACGGTCGGTCGGCCATATAAAACGCTCAAGAATCGTCGAAACATCTAAACTCTTCATCGCTGAACATCGAGAATTTAGAGGAATGAATATCAGGTACGACGTGGCCGCAATCCGTGGCGATGTTGTTGCCCTCTATCTCGAACGTGCATTTCCGGAGCGCTCATGAGCCATCGATTGAACCCGGCAGCTGAAGAATTGCGGCTTGAAGAACTCAAGCGAAAAGTGCATGATGAACTATATATCGCCGGGGCCATCCTGCGGATTGCGCAGGTCATGAGCGGTGAAATCATGAACGGATATGGAGCGATAGATGGCGGAAGGCAACAAAGACACCAGGAAGCGCTTCGGTAGGCGGGGCCGTGACAGGGGCGACCGACGGAGCGAGCCAAAACCAAAGGTTCCGGAGCTACCACCGGTCATGTGTTCCATGTGCGGCAAGCAGATATTCGACCTTTCAAGCGCTCTGGCAGGCCAGTCAGGCGCCGATCCCGTACACTTCGACTGTGCCCTGGCCAGAATGGCCGAGACCGAGCAGCTTGGTCCCAATGAAAAGATAGCCTACATAGGCCGTGGAGCCTTTGCTGTGGTGGAGTACCGCGACAAGAGCATGACCGCCTTCACGGTGAAACGCCGGGTGCAGTGGGAAAAAGAAGGCGAGAAATACGAGTGGCGCCGGGCCATGCAGCAGAGGATGGGGCTGTAATCCGGCTCTCCAAGACTTTGATCCATGCTCCTGCAGGATGCTCCATGAACTGCTTTCCTCCAAAGTCGTTGGAAACCTCCAAGGAAAAATTAGTACTCCAATACCAGTAGGATCCAAATTCCCGGATAGCACAATGCGCCATTGTTGCGTATAAACTACTCTTGCCTACTCATAACTACCATGACACACTGTCCATGGATGTAAAAGACAACTTCGCATCCCAGGGTGAAGAGGAGAATTGCATATATGGCGGAACCATGGGTGTCGGTAGATGAGGTCGCGGTCCACCTTGGGGTGGTCAAGGACTCGGTATATCGGTGGATCGAACGCAAAGCCCTGCCCGCACACAAGGTTGGGCGGCTTTGGAAATTCAAACTCAGCGAAATTGACCAGTGGGTAAAAGCCGGTAAGGCAGGTACTTCGGATTCCCAGGAGAAATAAATAATGGCTCTCAAAAAATCGGACCTCTA
>MIBM01000187.1:1660-2103 GCA_001830645.1 Spirochaetes bacterium RIFOXYC1_FULL_54_7 | reverse complement strand
TCACTATCCCCAGGGGGGCGAGCTTCACCGACATGCTTGCTCTGCGCGGCAAGAGCGACATCGGCGACAAGATCAACACCCAGGTCATAGCGCCGCTGGTGCAGGCCAACGCCCGGCTGGCCCGAAGCGACTTTCCCGACTTCAATGATTCCAACAAGCTCGGCGAGGGGCAGGCCAAGGTCGAGCGGCTTACCAACCTGATCAATATCTTCGCCAGCCCCGCCCTCGACTTCTCGCAGAACCGGGCCGAGCACGACGACATCCTCGGCGATGCCTACGAGTACCTGATGCGGCACTTCGCCACCGAGAGCGGCAAGAGCAAGGGCCAGTTCTACACCCCAGCCGAGGTCAGCCGTATCATGGCCAAGGTGATCGGCATCTCCCCGACGAACACCAAGGCCTCCACCACCGCCTATGACCCCACCTGTGGCTCGGGCTCACTG
>MIBM01000187.1:0-1294 GCA_001830645.1 Spirochaetes bacterium RIFOXYC1_FULL_54_7 | reverse complement strand
CACGGCGTGCTTTTCCGCGGTGGTGCCGAGGCGATGATACGCCGGCAGCTGGTCCTCTCCGGCTACCTGAAGGGCATCATCGGCCTGCCGGCCAACCTCTTCTTCGGTACGGGCATACCCGCCTGCATCCTTGTGCTGGACAAGGAGAACGCCCAGGCCCGCAAGGGCGTCTTCATGATCGACGCTTCCAAGGGCTTCCGCAAGAACGGCCCCAAGAACCGCCTGCGGGAGCAGGACATCCACCGCATCGTCGACACCTTCAACCGTCAGGTCGAGAGTCCGCGTTACGCCCGCATGGTGCCATTAAGTGAAATCGCTGATCCGAAGAACGACTTCAACCTCAACCTGCCGCGATACATCGACGCAAGCGAGCCTGAAGACCTGCATGACATCGACGCCCACCTCCGCGGCGGCATCCCGGAGCGCGACCTGGACACGCTGGACTCGCCACTGGCAGCTTACTGGAAGGTATTGCCCGGTCTGCGCAACTCGTTGTTCGAGCCTTTAGACAAATCAGGCCGACGTCCCGGCTATGCGCGGCTTACGCTGCCTGTTGCCGGGCTGAAGCCAGCCATCTTCGGCCATGCCGAGTTCGCCGCCTTCCAGAAGAAGGCCAAAAAGCGTTTTACCGCCTGGCACAAAGCCGCAACAACGCGACTCACGGGCTTTGGCAAGGACGGCCACCCCAAGGCCCTGATCGAAGCCATAGCCGAGGAGCTCCTGGAGGCGTTCAAGCAGGCACCGCTCCTTGATGCCTATGACATCTACCAGCACCTGATGGACTATTGGGCCGAGACCATGCAGGACGACGCCTACCTGATCGCAGCCGACGGCTGGGCAGCCAAAACGTCGCGGCTGGTCGAGACCGACAAGAAGGGCAGGCAGAAGGACAAAGGCTGGACCTGCGAGCTCATCCCAAAGGAGCTCGTCGTGGTGCGATATTTCTCCAAGGAGCAGGCCACCTTCGAGGCCAAAATGGCCGGTCTTGAAGCCGCGAGTGCTGGTCTTGCGGAGCTGGAGGATGAGCACGGCGGCGAGGAGGGCTGGCTGGGAGCGCTCGAGAAGATAGCCAAGGCCGAGGTCAACGCGCGGCTCAAGGAGATCAAGGGCGACAAAGAGGCGAAGGACGAGGCCATGATGCTCAGGCGCTGGCTGGAACTATCGGAGAGCGAAGCCGCCTTGAAGCGCGAGGTGAAAGCCCTGGATACTGCCCTCGACATAGGTGCTTATGAGAAGTACCCCTCGCTCAGCGAGGCCGATATCAAGACCTTGGTGGTGGAAGACAAATGGATGG
>MIBM01000186.1:11228-13599 GCA_001830645.1 Spirochaetes bacterium RIFOXYC1_FULL_54_7 | reverse complement strand
AGCACCCGCACAAGATGCGCCTTCGAGACCGCCTGCTGGGACGAGGGCGGCAATGCCACCTTCCTTACCAACAGCCAGATGGGCAAGAAGGAATCGGTGGAGGACACCGCCAAGGTCCTGGGCCGCATGTACGACGGCATCCAGTACCGCGGCTTCTCCCAGAAACTGGTGGAAGACCTGGCCAAACACTCCGGTGTGCCCGTGTGGAACGGCCTGACCGACGACGACCACCCCACCCAGATCCTGGCAGACCTGTTGACCATCGAAGAGCACGTAGCCAAGCCCCTGTCCAAGGTCAAGATGGTCTACTGCGGCGACGCGCGCAACAACATGGGCAACGCCCTGATGATAGGATCGGCCAAGATGGGCCTGCACTTCGTGGCCCTGGCACCCAAGGCCCTCTGGCCCAATGAGGCCCTAACTGCCGAGATGAAGAAGGTAGCCGCAGCCACCGGCGGCAAGATCGAGTTCTTCGATATCGCCAAGGCCGAGCAGGCCCTCAAAGGCGCTGACGTCCTGTACACCGACGTCTGGGTATCCATGGGCGAGGAAGCCAAGTTCGCCGAGCGCATAGCCCAGCTCAAGGACTACCGGGTAACCATGGACTTCATCCGCAAGAGCGGCAACCTCGACTGCATCTTCCTTCACTGCCTGCCCGCCTTCCACGACCAGGACACCGAAGTGGGCCGCGCCGTCGGCAAGGAACACGGCATCATGGAGCAGGAAGTCAGCGACGAAGTCTTCCGCAGCCGCCACTCCGTGGTCTTCGACCAGGCTGAAAACCGCCTGCACACCATAAAAGCCGTCATGGTCTCCAGCATCGGCAACCTCTGAACCACAGAACCTGACCAGCATCCAGAACGGTTCTCAATCCAGCCGCTCCCCATCGAGGCGGCTTTTTCTTTCCCTAGGGCCTTTTACCGCTTTGCCTTTTCTTCCCTTGGGCGCCCCGGCCCGGCTGCGTCGGTCCGTCGGGTCCTGTGCTGCAAGTCCTCGCCTACGTAATCCCGTCAGTACAGCCAACGCTCGGGCACCACCATGGCCCCACCCTCCCCACGGCTCCGGGCTTTCCGCTGCGGCCCCTGGCGCGTAGGCGGACAGCGGCAGATACCGGAGCAACAGCAGCTTGAAATCTTGCGTATGGTTCATTATCAAGGAAATGAACCATACTTATGGTTCATGGAGGGTGCGATGAAATCCATGACGGTTCACAAGATGGACGATCTTCTGCTGGAGGCCATCAAGGAGCGGGCGGATGCCAAGGGAAACAGCATCAATACCACGATCAAAGAGTTGCTCGCCCGAGCAGTTGGTCTTGAAGGAAACCAGGAAAACCCTACCCAAGCCAGCGGATACCGACGTTTCCTGGGCCGCTGGACAGCGGATGATACCGCTGCCTTCGAGGCTGCCACCGCGGATTTCGAACGTATCGATGCGAGCGACTGGACTCCATGAAAACCCTTATTGATACCTACTGCTATACCGCCCTCATGCGCGGAGACGAATCGGTAGCGCAATTCCTTGATGATGCCGAGATCGTCTACTTGTCCACCATAGCAGCCGGGGAGCTGATGACCGGTTTCAAGGGCGGTTCCATGGAAAGGCAGAACCGCCTTGGCCTGAAGGAGTTCATCCAGAAGGGCGGCAAAACCATCATTGCATCAGTGGGTATGGAGACCGCCGAGCGCTTTGCCCTGATAAAGGATGCCCTCAAGCGCAAGGGCAAGCCCATACCGGTCAACGACATCTGGATAGCCGCACAGTGCATGGAGACAGGAGCCATACTGCTCAGCCGTGACCTGCATTTCAGCGCCATCGAAGGCCTGCTGGTGTGGCAACCCTAGCCTGGTAGGAGCACTACGGTTCCCCCTCGGCCCCCTGGCAACGTTTTACAGGAGACTGCCCATCAGCGGCTTCTCTCCAGACTCAGGGAATACCTGCTCGTAAACGGAATGCCTGAAGCCGTGCAAGTCTATATCGATACTGTGGATTTCTTATCCTCAACCGAAGTCCATCGATCCATACTGGAAACATACTGGAAACATACTGCGAGGATTTCACGAAATATGCCCGCGGAGCAGCACTTGAAAAGATCCGCCGGGTATATGATTTCATACCGAAAGTGGCCGGACGCAAAATCCAGTTCAAGTAATTCCATCCTGACTGGAAGGCCCAGGATATCAGGTACTGCCTGGAACTGCTCCTCAGAGCCGGCTTGGCCATGCAGGTGGTACATAGCGGCGGACACGGCCTGCCTTCCGGGTCTTGAACCGAGTGTTACCGGACCTGGCCAGACGGCCTACTGGTGACAACTGCCGCCCGCTGGTTGGCGGAGCTGCGACTGGATACATGATCAAAACCGGTAAAAGAG
>MIBM01000186.1:9971-11213 GCA_001830645.1 Spirochaetes bacterium RIFOXYC1_FULL_54_7 | reverse complement strand
TCCATCAATCCATCTCGCATAAAAAAGTTTACCGTGCAGTCCGCTTCGATCTGAATCTTCCCTCTAGCGCCTGCCTAGCGCCCGCCCAGTTCCTGCAGCAGATCCGGCCTGTCGGAAGTTATGAAGTCAACACCTAGCTGTTTCAGTTCCAGCATCCTGGGTAGCTCATTGACCGTCCAGGCGCCTATCCGGAGCCCTCTGCCGCGCAGGGCATCGTAGAGGGGCTGGCTCAGGTTATCTTCCCGGACCCCGACGTACTCCACAGCAAGGGCGGCGATGTCGTCTGCCACAGCCGTAGGGCCGGCCTTACCTATGCCTGCCAGGTAAGCCCGACCTATCAGGGCACAGCGCTGCAGGCGTGGTTCAAGTCCGGCAATGGTACGAAGGGTCGGAAAGTCAAAGGATAATATGATGGTCCGCTCGATCATACCGTATTCAGCCAGTAGTCTGATGATTTCCGCCTCTATACCTTCGTAACGGCTGCCGTCAGCACGGAGCTTTATCTCGAGTTGCAGGATCACCTTACGGTTTGGCTCTGCAGCCAGCAGTTCAAGGACTTCTTCCAGTACCGGGATTGGTTGAGGGCCATAGGCCTTGCCGAAGAAGCGGGCCGCGGCATCAAAGCCCTGCAACTCGGCCATGCTGTAATCCACCACCAACCCGGGCTGGTTGGTGGTGCGTGCGAGTAACGGATCATGCATGATGGCTAGACGGCCATCACGGCTGAAGTGCACATCCAGTTCCAGGGCGTCGACACCAAAATCCAGACCCAAGCGGAACGCCGCCATGGTGTTCTCCGGAGCCAGACCAGCACCACCTCGGTGCGCAACTCGAATAAGAGGCAGAAGCGTCATTGTATCCTTTCCAGTTGTCACACAAGCTGCAAAACAGGCTACGAGACCGGCCATCAAGCAAACAGCAACACAGACCGACAAGACCATCCGCCCTGGAAACAGAGCGGATGGCAGCCGGGGTATCGAACCATTATTTGAACGTATCGTTATATTCCTTTTCCAGTGCCATAGTGGTCTCTGCCATCACTGTTGCAGGACTGACATTGCCAACCAGGAGTTTCTCCACCATCTGCCTGAGAAGCTCCGTACCCTTGCCCAAAGAGATAACGCTTGCCTGTGGCCGGGTATACTGCAGCTGCTCGATGGCCACCTTGCGTTCCGGATACTGGGCAAAATAGGCTACAGTCTCGGGGTGGTTGATGGCCGACTGGCTGTTGGGCATGTAACC
>MIBM01000186.1:8471-9887 GCA_001830645.1 Spirochaetes bacterium RIFOXYC1_FULL_54_7 | reverse complement strand
CGTACTGGTCATGGCCAGGACCGCGCCACCGACAGGTACCAGGTTCTGGATCTGTCCAGGCATGAACGCCGCCGCCACCGGGAAGGTGGCCCTGCTGAACAGGTTGCCCATGCTGCCAGTGGAACCAAACACCATACCTACCCGCTTGTTAAGGAATTCGGTGTGCGGATCCAGACTTCCAAAGGCGGTCTTGTCCTTGAATACCATATCCTGCCAGAGGGTAGCCGCTTTTATGGCCGGGGCTTCACTCAGGTGGATGCCAAACTTCTCGTCTGATATCTGCCCACCATGCGCATAGACCGCACCCTGGAAATACCAGTGGGCGGTGGTCGTGCTTGTAGTGAAGGCCGCGCCAAAGCGGGTGGTTTCTGTGCCACTGACCACGGTCAGCTTGCGGCTGAACTCCCTGAACTCGTCCCAAGTCTTAGGCGCGCGGTCAGACAGGCCGGCTTCCTTGAACATCTCGGCATTGTAATATAGCAAGGGGGTGCTTCGCATGAATGGTACGGCGTATAGCTTCTTGTCATAGTAGCCATCCTGCAGAAGACCCGGTATGTAATCGGCCAGCTTGAAACCACTGCGGTCCTTGGCCACTATGTCTTCCAGTGGTACCAGCACACCATCCTTGGCAAACAGTACCACGAAGGGTGAATCCAGCAGGACCACATCCGGCACGGTGCCGGCAGCCAGACCAGCCAGCAGCTTCTGGATAAGATCGGCATAGGCACCCTGGAACTGCGCTTCCACAATCACCCGGCCCTGGGATTCATTGAAGCGCTTTACCAGCTCCTCCTGGGCTTCCCCGGCTACGCCGGTGAGGCTGCGCCAGTAGACGATATTGACCGGACCCTGCGGAGCCTGTTCTTCGACCCCGGTTGCCCACAAGGCCACCGGGGCGGCAAGCAGTGCTACCATCATGGCCAGTGCTGAAATCCTTGCGACTCTCATCCTGCTACCTCCGAAAGACGTTCTATATTGATACCCCTACGGATACCCACAATCCAGCCCGAGCAAACTGCCGGGCACTGATCCCATGAACGAACGACTCCTAGCCCTTTACGGCGCCGGCTGCGATGCCTTCTATAAGCTGCTTCTGGGCAATGAAGAATACCACCAGCACCGGAACCAGCACAAAAATGGATGCCGCCATCAGATGTTCCGGACCGATGGCGTATTCTGCCTGCCTGAGCATGGCCAGCCCTACCGGCAGGGTGCGCATGTTCTGGGTATTGGTGATGATCAAGGGCCATAGGTAACTGTTCCACTTGGAGATGAACAGGTAAAGCGTCAGTGTGCCGACCACCGGCCGGGCTAGTGGCAGGGCTATATACAACATGGTTCGGACCTGACCCAGGCCATCCATCTCAGCCGCATCATAGAGCGAATCCGGTATCGTAAGAAAATACTGACGCAGCA
>MIBM01000186.1:7366-8440 GCA_001830645.1 Spirochaetes bacterium RIFOXYC1_FULL_54_7 | reverse complement strand
ATACTTGTTTATCCAGCCTAGATGTTTAAGAACCACGTAATTGGGTATCAGTGCCACCTGACCAGGAATCATCATGGCAGCCAGCAGTACCATGAACAGGATGTCACGGTATTTGAAACGGATGCGGGCAAAAGCGTACGCCGACAAGGCTGCGATGCCGACTTCCAGAACCACTCCCGTGCTTGCGGTGATGATGCTGTTTATATAGAAGCGGCCAAAAGGCGCGGAGCGCCAGGCTGTGACAAAGTTATCAAATCGTATTGTCTCCGGCCACGGTACTGGCGGGAAGATGTAGACTTCCGAAGGACTCTTGATAGCTGTGGTGATCATCCACAGGAAGGGCAAGCCAATCACCAGACTGGCCAGAATCAACGCACCATGTTGCAAGACCTTCCTGATCCGAAGGCTGGCTACCATGTGTCTATTTCCGTCAGTCATAGGTCGGCGCGGGGCCTTCATGGCGGCCATCCTAGTAATGCACCCAGCGGCGGGACAGCCGGGTCTGCACAAGGGTTATGGCCATGATGACCACGAACAATACAAGGGCCAGCGCCGAGGCATAACCGGCCTTGAACCACTGGAAGGCATTCTGGTACAGGTAGAATACAATGACATTGGTACTGTTCAGCGGCCCCCCATCCGTCATGATGGCTATGATGTCAAAAGCCTTGAGCGAACCGATGACCGACACGATGGTCAGGAAGAAGGTGGTGGGTGACAGCAATGGCAGCGTGATGAACCAGAAACAATGCCAGGGGCTGGCACCGTCAACCTGGGCGGCATCATAGAACTCTGCGGGGATGTTCTTGAGTCCGGCAAGGAATATGACCATATCGTAGCCAATACCGCTCCATATCACCACGATGATGATGGCAGGCAGGGCCCAGTTCACATCACCCAGCCAGTTCGGGGACCGCAGACCGATGGAGTTGATAAAGACCCGGAGTAAACCGAAATTCGGATCAAAAATCCAGCCCCATACCATGGCCACCGCGACGCTGGTGGTGAAGGTTGGTGAAAATATAATGGCTCGATAGGTATCACGGCCGCGTATCTTGCTGTTCAGCAGCAATG
>MIBM01000186.1:0-7359 GCA_001830645.1 Spirochaetes bacterium RIFOXYC1_FULL_54_7 | reverse complement strand
CAGAGCCAGGATCAGTTTGACCACTACAACACTGGCAGCCAACACCAGGGTATTGCGCATGGCCTGCCAGAAAACCGGGTCATTCACCATGTTGCTGTAGTTGGCCAAACCATAAAAAGTCTTGCGCGGAGCTATCATGTTCCAGCGGAAGAAACTCAAGTACAGACTGTACAGGATAGGCCAGAACACAAATACACCGAGCAACAGGAAATTTGGAAAAATGAAGGCAAGGAACATGAGGTTGTTGCGCTGTATACGGGTCAACAACTTCCTCCGCACTGGTTTGATCGTGGCACCGGGCTTTTTCATCACGGGTTTGATCCTTCTCTAACCATATCGTAGATGCAAAAAATCCGACCGTCAATGAATTTTGTAAAATGAGTCCAAGGTCGGTTAGGCGATTTTAACAATTGAAACATAATCTTCCGAACTTGAATTTGTTTTCGAAATTGAATGGTCTGATGGAAACGCTCTCGAGGTAGTTCTTCCGTTGGGGCTGTTTGACAAACATACAATTATCTTATCGTCTCAAGCCAGTTGGAAACTACGTTCCATAAGCACTATCATCGTCCCTGGCGGGATGGATTAACCAGGAGAAAACACCAATGACCACCCATGAAATTATCATACAAGGCAAGCCCGCGATTGCCGGAGCTGCTGAAGCCACGATCGCAGGAAGCCTGAAGGAGCCGGACGAACGGATCTGCTGTCCGATGCCCATCTTGCCCTCGCCTTCCTGAAGGAACGCCCGGAGATCGATCCTGACCGGATCGTAGTACTCGGACACAGCGAGGGGGCTTTGCTGGCTCCTGCCCTTTATCGAATGGATCCCTTTACGGGCATGATACTTCTTACCGGTACGGCTGGGAGCCTCAATGATACCCTTCTCTGGCAAATGGACCGGGTAGCCCGGGATCTTGCCAGGATCGAATCATCCATCGGGGAGACCATAAAACACCAGGGTCGTCCCATGTAGGTTAAGTGGTTCCGGGAGCATTTTACCCATCCCTGGCTTGAAGGCCCGGGCTGGCTGGAGAGAGTTTGCATCAAGCCAGTTGGCATAGCTTTTCAAGGACGAACAAGCTTACGGTACTCCAGATGCCTTATGGCGCTATGCCTGCCGAAGGAGGTATTGAGCTGGATCGTATTCTCGTTGAGGCCGCTTATCTGGGCTGCCTTGTTGCCACGGTTCATGCCTCTGCGTACGCACTCGCGGATGACCGCGCCGGCAAAGCCGCGCCTGCGGTACTCAGGGGCGGTGCACACCCGCTCCACTTCCATGACACCGTTCTCGTAGTCTATGAAACCCTCACAGCCGGCAACAGCCTCGCTCCTGTCGTTCACAAGCACGATATCCATGGCAGGGTCGTACAAAGGGCTTTCACGCACATGGCTGAAGGCAAAAAGCCTGGCCTCATCCATAGGCGCTCCAGCACTAAAAGCCGCATTTTTCAGGGTACGTTGCCCGGCATAATCGCCATATTCCACCATGGACAGGAGCGCAAAGCCGGGAGGAAGTTCGGTACCGGCGAGCTGGAAATCTTCAATGCGGTACCAGGCCGTGGTTTCACAGTGCCCCTCGTTGCCAAGGCAGGCGAGCTCGATGGCAGCCCGGCGTTCCGTGTCTTCCTCGGGCACGGTCATGGTCAAAGCCACTTGTCCAGGAGCGAGTTCCTGCTCTGCCCAGGCTATCATGTCCGCATAGAGGAAGCAATACGGCTCCCGGGCAAATATGCAGAAATCACCATTTCCGTTCTCGGAAAGGGCGAAACCTGCCAGCGCGCCAGGCCTGTCATACCACAGGCGGCAGTACCGCGCAAAGAATGATTCACTCAGCTTTTCAGGGTTCCATAAGCCGTATTTCCAGTCCACGACCCGCCCGAGGGTCCAGTCGGAGTGTGGTCCTTCAATCCGGTTCAGCTTGATCATGAGTCCGCACATCTTCATAAGGTCGTTGCCCGATGATTCAAAAGCCTTGTCGTAATACCACATGCCTGGCTCTCCGTTTCCACCTACTTGCCGTGATGTGAGGATAGGAGCAAAAGAAGGATGATCACAAGGTTAAATTTTCATTATACGAATGGATTCCACTTTTTCCGGAACCCGCTGGCGTGATTACAGGCAGCGCCAATGCTGCTACTCCATGACGATGAATCAAGCCCTGCCTGCTGCTTTGCAAACGGGGAAAGGCTTGCTCAGCGCTCCAGCAGGGAACCGTCCCAGAGTCTTTGCAGAAAGCCTTTCCAGTACAGGAGGCGGATGCCATCCGGCGTCTCCCGCTCCACCGCATCAAGGGAAACCAGGAAGAACTGCTTGATGAGGTTTTCTTCCTTGAGTGCCCGCAGGCCTTTGAGATGTCTGTCCGTAACCCGGGTAGTCGATTTGACCTCGATGGCCATGTCCTCGCCAACCAGGAAATCAACCTCGGCACCGGATTGGCTTCGCCAGAAGGAAAGCTCTTTCTTGATGCGCCTGTATGATAGATAAGCCCGGAGCTCCATGGCAATGAAATGTTCAAGGCTTTTCCCGAATTCCGGAGAGTTATGGTTCAACACGGAAACTCCGTTCAGGAAATTGGCGACCCCTACATCAAAGAAATAGAATTTTCCCGTAGCCACAGCTTTCCGTTTTACTGACTTTCGCCAGGGATCAAGCATGAAGCCGACAAAGGTATCCGACAATATTTCGAAGTATGACCGTACCGAGGTAGCCGGTATGCCTGTTTCCTGGGACACATTGGCGTAATTGAGCTGTCCGGTATTGGAAAGGGCCGCTAATTTAAGAAAGCGGGAAAAGTGGGTAAAGTTCTGGACCAGGGCCTCTTCTTTTATCTCTTCTTTAAGGTAAGTGTTTATATAAGCATCAAGTTCTTCTTCGGGGTAAGCGCTGTCATACACCTGCGGAAGCCCGCCGTATAACAGGTAGCGGCCAAGATCAAAGTCATCAATCTCGGCAAATGAAAGTGGATACATGTTGCACTGCCAAGCCCGGCCGGCAAGCAGGTTTACCCCGCCGCGCTTCAGCTTACGCCCGCTCGATCCAGTAAGTATGAAACGATCATACCCGGATTCTATCAGGTGATGGACTTCGTCCAGAAGCAGGGGTAATTTCTGGATTTCATCGATGATCACAGCCGGACTTGTCCTGCGGATTTCCTTGACCATACCGGTCAGATCGGACGGATTGTGGGAAAGTGAAAGGTAAGTACTACTCTTGAGCAGGTTGATAATTGCATCTTCCCGGAATTGCATTTTCAGGAGTGTGGTCTTGCCTGTGCTCCGGGGACCAAAGAGGAACAAGGATTTTTTTGCAGAGATGCTGACCATATCCAGAATTCTGTGACGAAGCATACTGGAAGTATATATCCATAAAAGGCAAATATCAACGGCGACTCTGATGATTTTAGCCATTTTCCATCAGAGTACTTAATGCAAAACTAGCTCTGTCCCCGCCAGTCATGCTACCATCAAAGGCATCATGAGTACTCCAAAGGATCTGAAATTCTACGATTCCCTCAAACTACGCAAAACCAGGGCAGAAAGCGGCCTCTTCCTGGCTGAAGGCTGGCGGGTGGTGGAGGACGGGCTGCGTTCCGGCTGTCCCTGCGAGGCGGTCTTCGTGCGTGAGGGCTTTTTTGGCAGGCATGAAGAGACCGACGCCCTGCTGTCGGTTGCCAATACGGTGATCCTTGGCGATAAGGACTTCATGAAACTGTCGGATACCGAGGCACCCCAGGGGCTCATCGGCGTGTTCCAGTCCGGCGGCCTGCTTGGCCATGAACCCGAATCAGGCTGCCTGCCTGCACTTTTTGATGTGGCTGATCCGCGCAACCTGGGCGGCATAGTCCGCAGTGCGGACTGGTTCGGGTTTACCGAACTGCTGCTGGGTGAGAGCTGCGTGGACCCCTTCAACGGCAAGGCTGTGCGCTCCAGCATGGGTGCAGTGTTCAGGACCCGCTTCATCATCTGTGAATATCTGGAAGAACGACTGGCAGCATTGAAGTCCCGGTACCGCTTGGTTGTCGCGGACCTGGACGGCAGGGATTACCGGGAGTTCAGCCGGGACCCTGACAGTATCTTCGTGTTCTCCAACGAGGCCAGGGGGCCTTCGGAGGCCATACTGGCCCTGGCGGACGACATAGCCACCATACCCGGCAGTGGCCGTGGTGAATCCCTGAGCGTGGCCGTGGCCGCCGCGGTGATGATGGCCAGCCTGGCATGAGGCTCAGGCCGGAAGGAACAACCCGAAAAGCATGTTGATGGCCAGGGCTGCCAGATAGCCAAGATAGGACAGGAAAAAAATTTTCAGGACCGGGGGCTTCTTCTGAACCACCCTGTGCAGCCTGCCGTGTTCCATATCGTGGATGCCAATGGTGCGGGATGGGTAGACCAGCAGGGCATAAACGATCGTTCCGTATAGCAGAAGGAAGACCAACCCGAGTTCCATGCCAATCCCGGCCCGGCCGGCACTCAGGTCCCGCTGGATCAGCTGCAAGGGGTACTGCAGCAGCCCCCGGGAAACTTCAGCATTCAGCCACAGGGCAGGCAGGCCGGCAAGGGATATCAGCTCCACACTGTACGGGTTGTTCCGCAGCCGTCGGATAAGAGCCGGACAGGATGCTGCACCCGGGCCAGCTGTACTGAAGCCAGGCAATCGACCAGTCACCATGGTGTGCAGCATCAGATAAGCCAGAATGACAAAGGAGCCCACGGCCAGGGCATCCAGGCCAGCGCGGCTCAGGCCGGGAGAGCCATCAACAGCGGCAAAAGCAATGAAGAAGCCGCAGAGCCCCGAGGCTATGAGCCCGTTGAGCAGGCCTAGATGGGTGCGGTTGGTATAGCGCTCGTTGCGGCCGGTGAGCAGGAGCATGCTCAGGATTGCCAGTGCGTACAGAGCCTGGAAGGCTGCAAACACCAGACCGCCGGGAACCTGGCCTTTCATTATGGTCAGAGGCTCCATGGCGAAGGGCAGGGAGAAGCCGATCAAAGGCTGTATGACCAGATACCAGGCACCGTATACGAGGGTCATCAGCTGGAAGGGCCCGGATAGCCGCTTCTGGGCGGCCAGGGGCGTCATGCCACCAGCGGTCTGGGGGTCTCCTGTGAGCACGACATCAGGCTGTCTGCCGGTATCCTGCAGGCACAAGGCACGGGCAGCCCGGGCATCCCTGGCCCAGACCACGTATCTTTCTTTTGGAGACAAGATGCAGAAGAACTGGACTTCCTGCATTTCGTCCTCGTCTGACCCGGCATGTCCGGATTTGAATGATTCCTGTACCATTGCCAACACGCTAAGGCGGATGTTGAAGCTTGTCAACGCGGTAAAGGCATGGATCCTGCTGAAAAGGGATCCTTCGTTCCATCCACCAAGGCACTCTATCCGCCGGAGTGCCCTATCCGCTGGGACGTTATTCGGTTATAATGGCACCCATTCCCCCGCCGGATCCAAGAGAAATCAGGACAATTCATTGCCCCACAGAAACGCAGCCAACCAGACCATACGCAATATAGCCATCATAGCCCACGTAGACCACGGCAAGACCACCCTCGTAGATGCCATGTTCCGCCAGTCCGGGGTCTTCCGGGTCGGCCAGGAAGCACCCGAGCGGCTGATGGACAGCATGGACCAGGAGAAGGAACGCGGCATCACCATAGCCGCCAAGAATTGCGCGGTGGTCTGGCAGGATGTAAAGATCAACATTCTGGATACCCCCGGACATGCGGATTTCGGCGGCGAGGTGGAACGCGCCCTGTCCATGGTGGACGGTGCCATACTTCTGGTCGACGCCTCCGAGGGTCCCCTGCCACAGACCCGTTTCGTGCTGAACAAGGCACTGGAGAGCGGTCTTGCCATCCTGGTGGTCATAAACAAGATAGACCGGCCCGACGCCAGGCCCGCGGAGGTGCTCAGCGAGATCTACGACCTGTTCATAGACCTCGGGGCCAATGACAGGCAGCTGGATTTTCCCCTGCTGTACGCCATAGGCAAACTGGGCATAGCCCAGGAAACCCTGGAGGCCGAGGGCTCCGACCTGACGCCCCTGTTCGAAGCCATACTGCGGGACATTCCCGCACCGGCCTACACCAAGGATGAGCCCTTCCAGATGCTGGTCTCCGACTTGTCATATTCCGATTACTTCGGCAGACAGGCAATTGGCAAGGTGATGAACGGCAAGGCCAAGTCCGACGACAAGCTGGTCTGCATAGGCGAAGGCGACAAGCGCGAAATACTGAACATCTCCAAGCTGCATAGTTATTCAGGAGTGAAGCTGGTAGAGACCAAATCGGCCGAGCCGGGAGACATCGTCGTGCTGTCCGGAATCGAAAACGTGCATATCGGTGACACCATCTGCACACGCGAGGCACCCAAGGCGCTCAGGCGCATACTCATAGACGAGCCCACGGTAGCCATGCGCTTCTTCGTGAACACCTCTCCCCTGTCCGGCCTGGACGGCAAGAACGTACAGTCCCTCAAGCTCCTGGAAAGGCTGCGCAAAGAGACCCTCAAGAACGTATCCATACAGGTAGAGGAAGCCAAGGAAGGCGGCGGCTTCATAGTGCGCTGCCGCGGAGAGTTCCAGCTGGTCATCCTGATTGAAACCCTCAGGCGGGAAGACTACGAGATCTGTGTCAGCCGCCCGGAAGTCATCTTCAAGTACAAGGATGGCGTGAAGCTTGAACCTGTGGAGCATCTGTCGGTGGACTGCATGGAGGTCTATGCGGGTATAGTCACCGAGACCATGTCCATGCGCAAGGGACGTATGCTGTCATATACCTGCCATGCCGGGGCCAGGGTACGACTGGAGTTCTCCGTACCGTCCCGGGCCCTGATCGGCTACCGTGACAGTTTTCTCACCGACACCAAGGGTACCGGCATCATGAACTCCTACATGTCCGGCTACGAGGAGTACCGGGGCGACTATCCTGTGCGCTTCACCGGCTCCCTGGTATCCGACCGCACGGGCGTCGGCGTTACCTATGGCCTGTACCATCTGGAGCCCCGGGGCCGGCTGTTCATAACCCCGGGGGAGCAGATCTACGAGGGCATGATCATAGGGGAGCACAACCTGGACATGGACCTCAACGTAAATCCCGCCAAGGAAAAGAAACTGTCCAACATGCGTTCCACCACCAAGGACGAGGCTTTGACCCTGACCCCGGTACAGCCCATGACCCTGGAGCGCGCCATCCAGTACCTGCAGGACGACGAGATGGTGGAGGTTACCCCGAAGTCCATCAGGCTCAGGAAGGCCATCCTGGATGCCCATGGACGGAAGACCTACAAAAGGGACAACAGGTAATTCCATCGCCCGGCAGTGCCTGAAGGCGAGATCCACATCACCGTGGCTTTTTCCAGGTA
>MIBM01000185.1 GCA_001830645.1 Spirochaetes bacterium RIFOXYC1_FULL_54_7 | reverse complement strand
TATCATCAATGCGTTCCAACACCCCGAAATCCCGCTCGATCACAGATTCTTCAGCCAACATACAAGCCACCTGGATGTACCTGGTCGTAGGTCCGTCTCTCACGACAAAACCGACTTCCCTGCCATCGATCTTGCCAATGGTTATCTCATAACCCCTGCGCCTGAGTTCCAGATAGACGATGTTTTCCAGAGCCTGGCCGATATCCTGCTAATTGTCAAAAAACAAGGCCCGTAGGCCAAGGACGTTGACGAAGTATTTTTCGTTTGTCTTCATCAGCTCTTAGCCCTTGATATTGTAGCGTGGTACCCCATGCACCAGGAATGCACTCCTTCAGGCCTCAAGGTAATTGTAGATGGTCTCCTTCGAAAGTTTCCGGCCCTCGCTCTTGAGGAATCCCGTTATGGTGCCGGTAGAAAATGCCTTTGCCGTATTGTGCATCAGGTACAGCATGAACCACTGCAACAGATCTACATCACGGATGCTGGTGCGTTCCACCACGTCCCGCAGCAGTATTGATCGATACAGATCCAGCAGATAATTCTTTACGGTGCGGCTGGATTCAAACATCAAGTGGCCAGGCAAGCCTCCCAAACGGATAAAATCCAGAAAGAGATCGTTGACAACGTCCTGACTCAATGCAAGGTCCTGATTTACTGCAGCATGGTGGCTCGCTAGTTCGGCAAACGATAAGGGCAGCACTTCAATTGTATTATAACGGCCGGTAAGGAAGGTGGCCAGCTCGCCTGAAAGCAGTTTCGAGTTGGATCCCGATATGAAAACCTCGGCCTTCCCGGAGGCATTCAGCGAGTTGACGAGCCTCTCGAATCCCACAACTTCCTGCACCTCATCCAGAACATGTATTTCTTACAAGACATATAATGCTTCTTTCGCCTTGATGTCCGATATATGAGACATATCCTGCGATTACTGCCCTTGATCGAGTTTCTGGAAAAGTTTGCATGCTCGTCTATACTTCAGGGGGAGGGAGAAAAAGAATGAAACGAATGGTTATACTAGCCTGTACGATTCTGGTAACCCTTTCACTCGGAGCTGATCCTGCGCTCAAAGAGGTACTGCATGTCTATGACGAGGTGAACGACAATTCCAAACCCTATCTTGGGTACTTCGGGGAAGTGTACGCAAACCAGGGCATTGATCATTACCAAGTCACCGTGGCGGAACTGGAAGCCGTCGATCTGGAACGCTACGATACCATCGTCATCCATGCCATGGTAATGGCTTTCAACATGAAATCGCCGGTACGCGACTGGCTAAAGACCAAGCCGCCGCTGGCTGGCAAGAAGACCTACCTGTTTGTGACCGCGAACCGCTGGTATCTGGACAGGCTGTATGGCCAACTGACCAGTCTGCTCGAAGGCAATACCGAACTGGATGCGGTCTCCATGGCGACCAAAGACCTGGACGAGACGTCAAAGAGGGCCGTTGTCCAGGCCCTGGCAGCCAGAATCAAGTAGCCACATCCAAGCGACAAGATTCAAAGAGTCAAGCCAAACCAGAAGTGACAACCAATCCGGATCCAGTCACGCTGATCCAGCCTGGAATCTCAATCAGCTGGCCTTTTCCTCTTCCGCACAATTCGCACAACCACCCCCAGCGGCAAAACCAGCAGAGCCCCAACCAGGAAGAACTGCCCCAGGAAATCCCCATAAGCCGTATAGATGGTGCTGGCTTTCATCAAGGGTACCTCAACGGTCAGGCGGGTGGCCTTGAAGGGCTCGGCCATGCCGATGATGCGGCCGTTGGGGTCTATGGCACAGGTCTGGCCGGATGCGGTTGCCCTGGCTACGGAACGGCGGCCCTCCACCGCCCTGAAGACAGCCATGCTGAAGTGCTGCATCTGGGAAGGCAGGCTGTTGGCCCAGGCATCGTTGGTCATATTGACGATGAGCTCCGCCCCGTTCCGGGTGAAGCGCCTTGAGAGATAGCCGAAGGTATCCTCGAAGCAGATGGGGGTGGAGAACCGTATGCCATTGACATCGAAGACCGTGGCCTCCTTGCCCTTGTCCCAGAAATGGGTGTCCGCATTCTTGAGGGCCTGGTAGATTGCAGGCAATTGTTTCTCATAGGGGAAATGTTCCGTGAAGGGCACCAGATGCAATTTACGGTATGCGCCGGTCAGCTGGCCCTTCTCGAACAGCATGGTTGCATTGTAGTCCACCCGCTGCAAAGTACCGTCCGGACCTGATTCCTTTCTGGCATCGTCATTGCCTATGACAAAGGGCACATCCTGCTGACCCAGGAAATCCATAAGGGACCTGACCAGGGCAAGGTACGCAGGATCCTCCTGGTAGGTCAGGTGCCAGTGGATTCTGGGAACAAAGGCCGTCTCCGACCACACAACCAGATCGGGCTTGGGATCCTCCGAGAGGGCGTCCAGGGACAGGCTCCTGAGGGTGGCAAAATTCCGTTTGTATGCCTCGAATCCGCCGCGCCAGGGATCGGTGCTGTCCTGGATCAAAGCCAACCTGGCCGTAGGCGCTTCGCTGTAGTCAACAGGCGACACCACCCCATACACCAGGGCCGCCACCAAGGCCAGGGACCATACACCAACAGCCACCCGTTCTTTTTTCACAAAACCGCTCAGCCCGCCATGCAAGCCGTTGCCGATCACCGCCGATGGGAACACCACCAGAGCCGAGACAGCCCAGACCCCGAAGATGGAGGCAATCTGTATCAGGGTGATCATGGACCACTGGGTGTAGCCGGTTATGCCGTAGGCATAGCCCAGGAAGCCAAGGGTTCGCAGGTACTCGTAACCCATCCACAAGAGCCACTGCACCAGGTAGGCCCGGCGCGGGAACAACAGGGAAGAAGCCTTGAGCAGAGGGAACAGCAGGGCCAGATAGACCATGTAGATGGTCCCGACGATAAGCCCCGCCAGGGGATGGAAGACGCTGAGCCAGTAGTTGAACAGGCCATAGGCCGCATACCCATAGAAAGCGCCCCACAGGATGGAGGCTCCAAGGGACACCCGCCGGATCAGCCAGAAGACAGGAACGTAGGCTACCCAGGCCAGCAAGGGCAGCCCGTTCTCGAACAGCAGGTTTGGAAACGAAGCGGCAAACAGGACCGAGGCCAGCAGGACTGCCGCCAGGTTCATGAGAAAGGACTTGAAAGAGAAGCCTTTTTTTATCGGCTGCTGCCTGTCAGTTGGATGGGTTTCAACTGACGTTATCTGTCGTTTGGTGTTTGGCTTGGACATATATCGACCTTTCGGTGCTCCGGGTGTAGGGTGCCCATTCTACCGGACAGATCGGTTTTTGTCATGATTTATCGCCACAGTAGTGGCATCGCCACAGTAGTGGCGTCGCCTTATCAGGGACGCGTACGGCGGGTCGGAATCCTGGCTATGTGATTGGTTACTCCCAGGCCAACCACAAGCAGGATCAGCCGTACCCACCACAGACGGGCGGGTACGGCCAGCAGGGACGAAGAACCAAGACTGAGCCACAAAAGGCAGATGGCCCAGATCTTGGTTGGCAGAGGAATGCCTTCACCGTCGCGGAACCGTCGAAGGTATTCGCCAAAGAAGCGGTTGGTCAGCAGCCAGTGGTATAGCCGCCTGGAACTGCGTATGTAACAGGCAGCCGCCAGAAGCAGGAAGGGAGTGGTGGGCAGGACCGGCAGCACCACACCGAGCAGGCCAAGACCCACGAACAGGGTACCGGCCACAACCAGCAGCACACGTTTCATGCGTGAACCGGCATCATCCAGAGCCTCCGCTATGTCCAGCCTGGCAGTATCCCCTACATTGGACGCATCAAGGCTTGTCGTATCTTCCAAAACAGTCACTCCTGTGCACTATAAACTGGCGGATCCAGCCTACCCTGTAGCCTGGCCGGAGTAAAGCCCGGTCTGGGCACAGTCCGGGTTTGTCCCCTGCCCCCAGCCTGAAATCAGACCGGGGCCATCATCACTTCGGTACTTCGCTCAGGGAAATGCTCAGTGCCTTGGCCACGCCTGCGCCGTAAGCAGGATCGGCCTTCAGGCAGTTGCCTATGTGGCGGATCATGATCTCCCGGGGCGCATCGCCCATGCCCCTGGCGGTGTTGCCGAACAGGGCTTCACGCTGACCTGCATTCATCATCCGGAACAGGTCGCCGGCCTGGCTGTAGTAGTCGTCGTTGTCATCCCGGTGGTTCCAGTTGGCGGCAGCGCCTTCGAGGGCCAGGGGCGGCTCGGCAAAGCCTGGTTGCTCCTGCCACTCGCCGTAACTGTTCGGCTCATAGCCAAGGGTTGCGCCCTGATTGCCGTCCGTCCGCATCTGGCCGTCACGGTGGTAGCTGTGGAAGGGACAGCGTGGGGCATTCACCGGAATGTGGCCGTGGTTCACACCCAGGCGATAGCGCTGGGCATCACCATAAGAGAACAGCCGCCCCTGAAGCATCTTGTCCGGCGAGAATCCCAGGCCGGGGACTATGTTGACCGGATTGAAGGCTGCCTGCTCCACGTCGGCAAAGTAGTTCTCCGGGTTCCTGTTCAGTTCCATCACCCCTACCTCGTGCATAGGATAGTCCTTGTGGGGCCAGACCTTGGTCAGATCAAAGGGATTGAAGGGGAACTTGGCGGCGTCCTTCTCGGGGACCACCTGGATGTACATGGTCCAGCGTGGATACTCCTTGCGCTCGATGGCATCAAAGAGGTCACGCTGGTGGCTTTCGCGGTCCTTGGCGACGATGGCCTCGGCCTCGGCATCGGTCAGGTTTTTGATGCCTTGCTGGGTCTACAGGTGGTACTTTACCCAGAAACGCTCACCCTTGGCATTGATCATGCTGTAGGTATGGCTGCCGTAGCCGTTCATGTGGCGGTAGGAGAAGGGAATGCCGCGCTCGCTCATGGTGATGGTCACCTGGTGGAGGGCCTCAGGCAGGCTTGTCCAGAAATCCCAGTTGTTCCTGGCACTGCGCATGTTGGTCCTGGGGTCCCGCTTCACCGCGTGGTTCAGGTCAGGAAACTTCATGGGATCCTTGAGGAAGAAGACCGGCGTGTTGTTGCCAACCAGGTCCCAGTTGCCTTCCTCGGTATAGAACTTCACAGCAAAGCCGCGGATGTCACGCTCGGCATCGGCGGCGCCACGCTCACCGGCCACCGTTGAGAACCGTGAGAACAGTTCGGTCTTCTTGCCCACCACCGAGAATATCTTTGCCTTGGTGTATTTGCTGATGTCGTGGGTTACCGTGAAGGTTCCAAAGGCCCCGGAGCCCTTGGCGTGCATGCGGCGCTCGGGGATGACCTCACGGTCAAAGTGGGCCAGTTTCTCCAGGTACCACACGTCCTGGAGCAATGCGGGCCCCCGGGGTCCGGCAGTCATGATGTTCTGGTTGTCGGCAACCGGCGCCCCGGCGGCAGTGGTCAATTTTTTCTTCTCTGCCATGTCTTTCTCCTTCTGCCTTCCGGCTATCTGGGTTGATGCCGCACCGATGTGTCGGCCGCGGCCACAGCCTTGGAACAATTTTCACAGATACCCCGGACTTCCACCTGGCTGGCGACTACGGAACCGAAGCCCTTGACTGCGCCGGCCATGGCCTGCTCGTCAAAGACCGGCGCCTCGAAGTCACGGGTCAGCCCACAGCGGACGCAGACATAGTGGTGGTGCGGCCTGAGGTTGGCATCGAAGCGTATGCTCTCCCGCCTTGGCCCCAAGGTCGAAACAAGGTCCAGCTCGTTGAGCATCCAGAGGGTCCGGTACACCGTGTCCAGGGACACCGTAGGCATCCTGGGCTGCACCGCCTTGAAGATCGTCTCCGCATCCGGGTGCTCAAGACTGCCCGCTATCTCCCGGAAGATCTCCAGGCGCTGGTGGGTCAGCTTGACCCCCGCCTCCCGTGCTGCCTTCTTGAAGGCCTCCATCCGCCGCCCAAGCTCTGCCTCATCGACTTTCATAAGCCTATTCCTATCTGCGACTGATTCTTATGTAGGAGCATACAGCAACTACACAGCCTGTCAAGGGAAAACGCACAATCGTGCGCTCACAAGCGGAAAACCCGAATCGTGCATCCCCCGGATTATATAACTTCTTTGGGGGCCACCCCGGTCGCTGGCGGGGGAACGGGTGGTAATATCACGGAACGGTACAGCCCTGCTTTCACTTGAACCCATCAAGGAGCGTTCAAAATTACGCACTCCAGGACTATCAGCCGGAAAAGGAACGATTTCAGAAAATTTCGATACAGAACTGGACGAGGGTCAGCTCCAGGAAACTGGAGCAACTGCCGCCGCTGCACAAGGATCCTTTCGATCGTCTGCATGTCGAGCAAGCCCTCGTGGAAAGCTTTGTCATAGCAACCAAAGATCCCCGGATCTGCGCGTACCCGGATCTCGATATCTTATGGAATTAGGTAGATGAGGCTAAAAGCTGACAACGTAGCGCAGGTTCTCCTGTCTCCCGTGCTGCGGCCTTGAAACCCTCCAGCCTGCGCTCAAGCTCTGCATCAAGGGCAACAATGGAGCGCGGTTCCATACTTCATATGAATATCAGACACCAGATCAAATGTATGAGAGCAAATTCCAGATAGCGGAGACTGATTTGTGTGCTGTTGCATAGAAACAACAAAAAGGGTTATCCACAATATTTTCCGAAAATACTGTGTTGACTGAAGGGCCCAGCTTAGTCACGCATTCCACCCAGGGGAAAACAGAAACTGGTCATCCTGCGCCGCCTTGCGGAACTCTTCGAGAGGGGCCGCGATTATTCGGATACCCAGGTACGCAACCTGCTCGGGGCGGTTCATGAGGACCACGCCATGCTCAGACGCTATCTGGTGGACTACCGCTTCATCGAACGGGATGACGAAGGCCGGCGGTACCGGAGGCCCTGACACTCGGAATGCCGACGGTTTTCAGCACCTGGCTTACCGCTACCCGGGCCTGACGTTACCACTCGAAATTCGGTGGTACTTCCTCAACCAGACCAAGTTCCCAGGGTGGGCACCCATATTCCCTGGCTGTTGACTGTATCTCGGCTTCCATCAAGCGGTAATCACTGCCCCGGCTGATCATCTTCCTCGGCAGCTGGGGCAGAAGCTTCAGCCGTTGCTCCGCATTTTTCCCGGCAAATGAATTGGTCAGCTTGTCCGCATACTGGGTACAGTAGTCATACATGGAAGAATACGAGTCCATGAATACTTTCCGGATGGATCTTGCCTGTGCCGGGCTGGCATACAGACACAGGCAGTCAAGGATGACGATCTGGAACCTACGGACCGCAACCCACTCAGTGGTCCAGTCAAGCCCCCTCATTTTCTTGCTGTACTCCAGGTCGTAACGGCTACCAAGATAATCCCTCAGGATCAGGCATACGAAGATCAGCTCTGGCCATAGTATGCGGAACTCACATTCGGATTGGAGTGGCAGACCGGTCTGTTTACCTGCCTCGTAGTGAACCCCGGCTCCAATCGTAGCGGCCAGATCTACACCGCCCACACCATCTTCACTATCCAGTTCTTCCAGTTCTTCCAGTTCTTCCAGTTCTTCTGCCTCTTCTGCCTCATCATAATCTTCATCCAGTTCACCCGCATCGATAAAGTCCTCATCAAGACTATCGATTCCATCGAACTCATCCAGCTCTTCAAGCTCTTCCGGCTCCTCGACCCTGTCAGCCTCAGCGCCAGGCTCATCCAGGCTCAAGTCAAATGGCAGTTCCTTGCCGGTTTCAAAAGACAATATCCTGCCTGCATCTCCGACAGGGCCTTTCATGGCCCCAGGATCATCCAACCCTTCAGGCAGGGCCCTGGTAGGAACAGGGAGTGCGTGGCGCAGGTCATAACAAAGGCTGGAAATCCTGAGATTGGTACCAGACTGCGGGACCTCGCCATCCTCCAGGCCATCACGCTTCTCCATGAGGGTATTCAGGGCACGGTACAGTTCTTCCAGGTCTTCACCGGTACCGCTTATGGCAACTCCCCCCTGGTTCCTGGTAGCTCTGGCCTTCAACACTGGACTAACCTCCATGGCACTTTTACAAAATCCTTGCTTACAGTATCGGATAAAACCACCCTGCACTGCTACCTGAAACAGGCAGAATCGGTATTCCCTCAAGACCCTCTCAAGGCTTACACTGGAAGAACAGGGGATTGAAGGCAGTGGATGCCGTCCCGGATTGAACCCAAATTCCAAGGAGGAACCATGCTACCTGAAGGAACCCCAAAGCCAGAAGACATCCAGGCTGCCGCGACACGTATCGCACCATATACCCATAGAACGCCCCTTCTGACCAGCCACACCCTGGACGGGATGACCGGTGTCCATGTACTCCTCAAGTGCGAAAACCTGCAGAAGGTGGGAGCCTTCAAGGCCAGGGGTGCCTGCAACGCGGTATTCTCGCTATGCGACGAAGAAGCTGCCAAGGGAGTGGTTACCCATTCA
>MIBM01000184.1:27914-37788 GCA_001830645.1 Spirochaetes bacterium RIFOXYC1_FULL_54_7 | reverse complement strand
ACGACGAGGTCACGAGGTCGTCCGCCATAGCTTCTATCTGCTGACTCAGGTTCCGTTAGCAGCCCGGTCCGCGGATTTTGTGCATGCTCTGCGGCGAACCGGGCTCGACGTCGGCACCAATCCCGACCTGATCGAGATCGGTACTGCCATGATGGGCACGATCGATCGCTTCATCCTCTCTCGCGGCGTCCGCACCGACTATGGCGAGATCGCGCAACTGGCAGCCGTCGAAAGCCTCCAGGCCGTGGTCGGCCGCGAACTGGACGACCTGCTCAGGCTTTCCACCCTCGGATTCCGCGGCGAAGCCCTCTCTTCCATGGCCGCAGTGGCGGAAGTGGAAATCATCAGTGCCAGCTCTGATGACCAGGCTTGGCGACTGCTGTCTTCTCCAGGCCGGGAGCCATCCATGATGCCCTGGCATGGTTCCAGGGGCACTATCGTTACCCTTAAGGAAATTTTTGCTTCCTTTCCCGCACGCCGTAAATTCCTCAAGCGGGCTTCCGCTGAGTCCGCATCGTGCCGCCAGGTTTTCATAGACAAAGTTCTGCCCTTCCCCTCCATAGCCTTCAAGTTATCCTCGGGTGGCAAGACGACCCTGGCCTTGCAGCCTACCGACCTGGTTGGAAGGATTGTGCAGACCGCGGCATCCGACATGAATCCAGGTTTGCTCAGGGAGCTGTCTGCAAGCGGACAGGGCTGCAGGATCAAACTGGTTGCCGGTCTGCCTGCGGTATACCGCACCGACCGCAGACACCTGCAGGTCTTTGTAAATGGCCGCCGGGTCCAGGAATATGGCATCACCCAAGCCATGGAATACGCCTACCGTGGAGCTCTCCCCGGCGGCACCTGGCCCATTGTCTATGCCTTTGTGGAAGTAGACCCAGACCTGGCGGATTTCAACATCCACCCGGCCAAGAAGGAAGTCCGGCTGGCCAGACTGGATGAAATACGAGGAGCAATAATCCGCGCACTCAGGGATTATCTTGGCACCTCTGCACAGACCGCGTCCAATGCCGTAGCGGCCGCCAGAAACCGCGGTGGCAAGGGCCATGAACTTTTCACCACTCCTCCCCGACACTACGACAATACGCCACGAACGGACTGGTCAGGCGTGGCCGAAGCTGTTGCCATTGCCAGGAGCCAGGGTGGGCAAGCACAAAGACAAACTGGAATAGGAATGGACGCAGACCTGCCAGGTGCCGGAATTCCGGAAGCCGGTAATCCAGGCTCCGGTAGACTGCAGGCAGAATTTCCAGGTGAATACAGAACCATAAGCTATCTCGGGCAGGCCTTGGGAGTATTTCTGGTATACGAAGATGGGGATGAGCTTGTCCTGCTGGACCAGCATGCTGCCCATGAACGGCTTATATTCAACCAGTTGCAGGCAGGAAGTGTGGCATCCCAGGAACTGCTGGTACCTGTGGTCTACGAACCGGAATCAGAAGCAGACGACGAGTATCTCACCAGGAACGCGCAGGCACTATCCAAAGCAGGGTTCAGGCTGACCAGGGACAACGGTACCTGGTTGCTGGAGACCTCTCCGGCGATCCTGCCATCTTCCAGGACAGGCGAACTATTCAGCCTCATCCGCAGCAGGCCGGATCCGGCCGAACTCACCCGGGAGGCCATGGCCACCGTGGCCTGCCATGCCGCGGTGCGCGATGGCGAAGAACTTGACCAGACTGGAGCAGTCAAACTGATAAAACAGGCGATGGAACTTCCGGACCCCCACTGCCCCCATGGCAGACCCATCTGGTTCAGGATGAGCCGCACCGATGCGTACCGGGCAGTCCGGAGACTTGTCTAGAGGGTCTCCCGCCTGGCTACAGACCTGCCAGAATGGAATCCACTTCTGACCTTGACCCGAAATCAGGTTTTTTGGCTATCAGGTCGCTCAGAGTCTTTTTTGCATTTGCAGAATCTCCCAAGGACAGATAGGTTTTCCCAAGCTCGAACATGGCATCCCACGCCTTCGGATCCAGCTTCAGTAGTTCGAGATAGGATTCCCTGGCCTTCTGCAGGCTACCTGCCTGCACGTAGGCTCTGGCCAAGTTCAGGCGGATTGTAAGATCCCTGGGTGACAACTTGAGTGCTCCCTCATAATGAAAGACGCTCTTGTCGTGCATGCCTTTGGCACCATATGCATTGGCCAGATTGTTGTTGGCCTCAAGGGATTTAGGGTCTATGCGGTATGCCTCGTCCAGTACGGTCAGGGCACGATCCACAAAACCGGATTCAAGATACAGGCGCCCGAGGTTCACCCGGGGATCAACCATGTTCTTGTCCAGTTCAGCCGCCCTGGCATAGGCAGTGATTGCGGAATCCAGATCACCTACCGCTTCGGCTGAAAGTCCCAACTGGTAATGGTAAATAGCGGTAGTGGATGACAATTCAACCGCCCTGCGTGCTGCAACCATGGATTCCGTGGTTTTTCCCAGTTCGTACTTGACGGTAGAAGCATTGTAGAACGTGAGCGCATCAGGAGCTATCGCCAGGGCCTGGTCAAATGACTTTTCGGCCTCAGCCTGACGCCCGGAAAAGGAATAGACGGTACCGAGTCCTCTCAGGGCAGACACATTTGCAGGATCAAAAGACAGTGCCGCATTGTATGCATTGATGGCACCGGTCAGGTCATTGCGTCCAGCCAGGATATTTCCAATACGTACATAGGCAAGGGTGTAATTGGTCTGGATGGACACTGCAGAACGGAAAGCCTGCAGGGCGGCAGTCTCATTGCGCAAAGTAAGGAAAGTAACCCCAAGATTATATTGAGCAGGCGCAAACCGCGGGTTCAGTTTTATTGAAGACTCGAAAGCCCGCTGGGCTTCCGGAAATTTCCTTACACTGAAGTAGGCACGCCCCAATTCATAGGCGTACAGATAATTGGTGGGATCAAGCTTTACCGCCTCCTCCAGTTCTTTCTGGGCAAGGTCTGATAAATTTGAATCGTTGTAGATCTTGCTGAGCGTATAGTGCGGCCTGGCATCTCCTGGATCATTCCGGATGGCTTCCTGGGCAGCACGTTGTGCCTGCTTGATGGCATCTATGCCATCCGGAGCCTTGGGGTTGTTCTTGTAGGCATCGTAATAGCCCTCGGCGATCTCGGCCCAGGTCTGGGCGGCAAACTTTGGCTCCCCTGCGGGAAGGATTCCTACAGCTTGTTCAAAATATCCTTTGGCAGGCCCATATTCATTGGCAGCCACCGCAGCCTTGCCCGCCGCAACGTAGGCATTTACGTCTTCCATCTTCTTGCGCAGAGCTGCATTGGCTTGGGCCATGGCTTCATCCTGAGCCTTCTTGCGTGCCGCGGCTGCTTCAGCCTCCGCTTTTGCCCTGGCTTCTGCTTCTTCTTTTACCCTGGCTTCCTCTTCGGCCCGGGCCCGCGCCTCTTCCTGGGCTTTTCGAGCAACTGCATCGGCTGCGGCTGCTGCAGCGGCTTTGGCAGCGGCCTCAGCCGCAATAGCCTCGGCAGACCGGGTTTGACTGGCTGTGGATGCTACAGTACTAGCCGTCCGTTCAAGGGATTTGCCAAGCTGATCCAGGGTTTGGGTCAGGGCTTCTGTACCCGCCGTTCCCGACTTGGCCGTTGCCTCCTGTTCGGCTTTTCCTGCGGCTTTCAAGCCGAGGGCCTTGTCTCGAAGGGTCCTGGCCTCATCGTCTGTGGCATCCTTGATTATGAGGCGGTCAAGTATGTCCAAGGCACGGTCAAAATCACTGCGTTCTATGTACTCCCCTGCCAAGATGAGCATATTGGTCCGCTCACGGACACTGCTTTGACCTGCCGACACGGCCACGCCAAGACCTACCAGGCCAGCGGCAATTAAAGCCAGGGCAATTCCGGCAATGACAAGGATAGTCTTGGTCTGTTTTTCCATATCAAAATCCTCCAAGTGAGTGTTTGTCTTCAGTGTTGGCTCATGCCTTCAATCATCAAGGGCAAAATCATCATCATAGGCCTGTACTCCACCGGAGCCGGCGGAAAGGTTTGTTGTGGACTCTGCGGTTTCCCTGAGGGACCTGGCTACAGAATCCAGAAAGGCCTGTCTGGCTTGTTCTTCGGCCAGCTTCCTTGCAGCTTCCTCGGCCTTGCGCATTTCTTCCGCAGCAGCCTTCCGCCCCAGCAGGTCAATGATCTGCCGTATGTTTTCTGCCTGGCTTGAACCAGGGTCCAGACTTAGATACAAAGAATAATCAGTTACCGCTCCATCATGGTTACCAGCCTTCATCCTGGCATTGGCCCGGTTGAGGTAGGCTGGTGCATAATCACTCCTGGCAGCTATTGCTTGATCATACGATTCAATGGCAAAAGCATTTCGACCCTGGCTGAAGAAAGCATTAGCTATATTAAAAAGAAACAAATGGCGATACTGGACAGCAGACGCAAGACCCTTCCGGTATGCAGCTATAGCGTCATCCCAGCGTTGGAGTTGATGGTATGCGATACCCAGATACAGGAAAAGCTTCTCGTCGACATCGGCTTCCCGGACAGCCATCTCAAGCAACGGTACCGCCTCTTGTGGCCGGTTTTCCATGAACAATCTGGTTCCACGCTCGGCGAAATCTGTTGGCCAAGCACTGAACGGTACTGTGAGACACAGGACAAGCACAACCAGCATCCTGGGGAAATACATCCGTTCTCCTTACTCTATAAATATGCCTAGCCATGGAGAAATCACACGGACTTTCGTGGCATTATGGAAATTAATACCCCCTTCGTGTACTATATCTACAGAGCATACCATGGGTGCAGCCTGGATCATAGCGCCCTATCTGGATCAGCAAACGTAGACGACAGCTAGAAGGCGGATACATGTCAATAGTTATCATACTGATTATATTCTTCGGCATTGCAGTCGGCGTTCTGAGCTATTTCCTCATCCGTATGATTCTTGTCCCAAAGCGGATTTCTTCGGTAGCCGAACTCATCAAGCAAAACCGTATGGGTACCGCAGCCAAGGCCGTCAAGGCCATCCTGGCCAAGGATCCCAGGAGCTCCGCAGCCCATTACCTGATGGGTAAAATCTATCTTGCCGAAAACAAGCCGGAACTGGCCCTGATGGAATTCAAGACGGTTAACGCGATCGGCCAGTTTGACATGGACATACCAGAGGTGGAGTTCAGGAAGCTCATCGCCAACCTTTTCGAGCGCTTCAACCAACTGGAAGAAGCTTTGAAGGAGTACATTCTTCTCGCCAAGACCAACCCGAACAATGCCGAGTATTACTATCATTGCTCCCGTATCTTCGATGAGCGTGGCAAGGCCGATGTGGCAGTGAAATATGCCAGGAAGGCTATTGAACTGGATCCGAGGCATGGCAAGGCCCACTTCGTCCTCGGCCTCATCCTGTACAAGACCAAACACCCCATCGAAGCAAAAACCGAGTTCGAGGCAGCCATAAAGCACGATCCATCCAACTATGACGTTTACTACTACCTTGGCAAACTCCTCAAGGAAACCAACGATTACACAGGGGCTCTGCTGTCCTTTGAGCGTGCCCAGAAAAGCCCGAACTTCAAAATAAAAGCCCTGGTAGAGCGGGGCGGCACCTATATGAGCCAAGGTTCATACGAAAACGCCACCATCGAACTGGAGCGGGCTATCAAATTGAGCAAGGACGAGGGATCCACCGAATCCCTGTACGGGCGCTATTTTCTTGCTGCCAGCTATGAAAAGTTGAAAAACCTCGACAAAGCCATTGAAAACTGGGAAAAGATTTATACCAAAAAACCCCAATTCAAGGATGTATCCGAAAAATTGACTCAATACCAGGAATACAGGACAGACGACTACATGAAGGATTTCCTGACCTGCGGCAAGGAGGAATTCTCGGACCTATGCAAACAGGTAACCACCAATGCGCTGAATCTAGCCATAAGGGACACCATGGAAACAGCCAACGGAGTTGATTTCATCACTGTAGAAAATGAAACTGAAAAATGGCTTGCAACCAAGAAGATGCCTAAACTCTTGCGCTTCCTGCGGGTTTCCGAAGCACTCGATGAGTCCGCAGTCCGCTCCCTGCTGGAGAACATGAAAAAGCTTTCCATTATCCGGGGTATCATTGTGACAAGCACCACATTCACCAGGACAGCCGTGGAATTTGCCGAGAATCGTTCGGTTGAACTTTTCCATAAGGAACAGCTCCAGGAATTCCTCAAGAAGGCTCACGAATCCCAGCAATGAAACTACTGTGCATTTCGGACAAGGTAGATCCACTTATCTACTCCAACGGCGTAAAAGAACGCTTTGGTGATGTAGACCTGGTCCTGAGTGCCGGGGATCTCCCGATGGAATACCTTTCCTTCGTAGTCTCTGTTTTGAACCGCCCCTTGCTCTTTGTGTTTGGCAATCACAACCTCACGGACTTGCCGTATTACCGGCCAAGCTCGGCCACCAGACCATACCCCATTCACAGTTACGAGAGCGACTCCGGCGCAAGCTATATCGGTTTCAAGCTGCGCAAGGAATCCGGCCTGCTCATACTGGGGCTTGGTGGCTCCATCCTTTACAATAACGGCGGCAACCAGTTCAGCCAGCAGCAGATGTGGATGCGCGTCCTTGCCAAGGTTCCGGTGCTCCTTCTAAACAAACTCAGATATGGCAGATACGTAGACATAGTACTTACCCACGCACCGCCCAAAGGCATCCATGATAGGGATGATCCCTGTCACCGCGGCTTCGAAGCCTTCCTCTGGCTGATCAGGCACTTCAAGCCACAGTTCCTGGTACATGGCCATATACATCTCTATGACAACCGTGAAGAGCGCAAGACACGGTATCATGAGACCTGGGTCATCAATGCTTTTGGTTACCAGGTACTGGACATCGGAGAAAATCATGCATGAACACTATAACTCAATGGCCGATATGGATTTTTCAAAGGCTCGACTGAAGGCCATCTTCAACAGCATAGGTAATTTCCTGTCCCCTGAAAAACACCAGTTACTCGCCTTCGATGAGGTAAAAAACATTCTGAAGATACACGGCGAGGAATACCGGGGAGTCATACCAGTACCCTTGGAGATGATCATTGGTTCGGAAGGCCGGTACCGGGATTTTGCCCGGGGATTTCTGCCCAAGCACGATTACTTGCGGGAACGCTGGGTCCGTGTCGATTCTGCCCATTATGAAGACATCATTCTGCCTCCCATCAGGCTTTATGAACTGGGAGGCGCATACTTCGTCCGAGATGGCAACCATCGGGTCTCAGTCGCAAAGCTTCAGGGTGCCATCGAGATAGATGCCGAGGTAGTTTCCCTCGGTTCAAACGTTCGTATCCAGAAAGGAATGGGCATAGAAGAGCTCAAGGAGGCGCTCATAGCCTATGAAAAAAAGGAATTCTACGCCCAGACACTGTTTGGCCAGATTACCGACGACTCCAACCTGGATTTTACCAGTCCTGGAGCCTATGATCAGATTGTCGAACATATACTCGTCCATAAGTACTACCTGAACGAACATATCGATCAGGAAATTGACTTTGTCATGGCAACCGACTCCTGGTACCGGAAGGTATACACTCCAATCGCCGAGACCATACATTCGGAGAATCTTGACGCACGTTTCCCAGGCCGCACAGTCAGCGACCTCTATTTGTACATAGTCAAACACTGGGACAGCCTGAAAAGGAATTACAGTGTCCATTTAAGCCCTGCAGAGGCAGCAAGGGACTTTGCTACCAGATACGGATCCAGCTTGCTGGGAAAAATCAACTCTTTTTTAAACTTTTTCCTTAAAAAGAAGTAACCCGGAATATGCCTGTTTGTTCAATCGATGACGGCTTCTGTGGAAGGCCGGAACATGATTGAACCACATGTTTCCGGTACACGTTTCCGTTCCTCCTTTCCGTGGTGCGACCCCGGGACCGTGTTACGGTTCCGGGGTACTTTTTTGGTTCAAGCCGAAGACAAGAACAGAAACCGGCTTGCCTGCCCAGAAGAGATGCCGTCAATGAGACCTGCGCCAATTGACAACGGTAAGGTTTTTGCGGTATTTTCATCCCGAGTATGCAACCGGTGCCGGCCAGTTCCGGATCCGTGTCTCGTATATACCACCACTATGCGTCAGTGAAGACGCGGGGATCCCAATGCAAAAATCCAGAATTGCGGCGGGAACCAAGGAGTCTTAGAATGGGATCGATAAGCAAGAACTCTCGTACGTCCAGTACGACCCACCGTTTCTACTGCCCGTGCGGCGGTGAAGTCGCGATGAAGACCCTCTTCGAGGATGGCAAAGTCAAGAACATTGCAGAATGCGCCAAGTGCAAGCGCGTCGAGCGTCGACCAAGCGACTTCAACTGATAACCGGCTGCAGTCGGCAAGAACCTCCGGATCATTTCCGGAGGTTTTTTCATGTCTTGTTTACCCTGGGGTGCGGTAAAGCCGTGGACGGGTCCAAGGCAGGCCAGACCATCCTTGACAAGCGCTGTTGCATCTGATAATTTCTTGTACCTACGTTAATTCCAGCAGAATACAACGTTACTGTTCATACAGATCCAATGGAGGATATTTTGGCTACCAAGATTACATCTGCCGAGAAGCGGCACAAACAGGACGAAAAGCGCCGCATCAGCAACAAGAGGGTAAAAAGCTCCGTCCGGACAGCGGCCAAAAAAGTCGTAGTTGCCGCCCATTCCAAAGACAAGGTTGCCGCAGAGTCTACCTTGAAAGACATGATCAAACAAATAGACACTGCTGCACGCAAGGGTATCATCAAGAAGAACACCGCCGCACGCAAAAAGTCCAGAATGCAACGGCTCGTGAACCTTCTCGACGCCTGAACAGGAACACCGAGGTTTCGATCGTCGGGATCGCTTATGCCAACTGATGTCAGGCCATGCGGCACGGCAAGTGACCAATAGCGACCCGATCCGCCAGGAGTTGCGCATGTCAAGAAAAGTCACCAAAGCTGAACTGATAGACGCGCTGTACGAGCGTACCACGGTCAGCAGAAAAGAAATCCACTCGTTGATAGATGGTCTTTTTGATGAAATCAAAAAGGCCATCCTATCAGAGAAAGCTGTGGAACTTCGAGGATTCGGGACTTTCGAAGTCCGTATGCGCAAGGGCAGGAAACGTGCGCGCAATCCGAAAACTGGCGAGCCTGTCTCTGTTTCCGATCATGGAGTAGCTGTATTCCGCCCGGGCAGGGAACTCAAGCAGGAAGCCTGGAAAATCGGTGCAGATTCAGAAGATCCAACGAACGACCAGCCCAGGTAACATTTCCGGGTATTGAACCCTGATTTCCAGTCCGGCAAATGTCATCGAGTGATTGCATGTCCCTTCATCTATGCAGAACCATGCAGCACTGTTCAATCCGCTCTACTGCTATCCCTGTATTGCAGGTCATGGCTCATTTGTGGAACCATCTTCCGGATTGACAAGATCGGTATGGCATAGGAAAATATGATATCCGGCCTGGCCGCGAAGCCATCATGCACCCATACTGCATCGGCCAACGTGTCTCGACCCCAGCACCGAACGGAGTTCACCATGGACACCAAAAAGCGAATACTCATTGTTGATGATGAACAAATCAACCTTGAGTTTTTCGATGTCATGCTCTCGAAACTTGGTTTTGGAGTCTTCCTGTCTGAAAACGGTCTTGAGGCTCTCGAAATGGTACGGCGTATCAAGCCTGACCTCATAATCCTTGACAATATCATGCCAAAACTTACTGGATGGGAAGTTACCAAGATCCTGAAGACCGATCCAGAATATGTTGAATACGCCGAAATTCCGATTATAATGTTTTCCGCCCTTGACGATGTGAAAGATAAGGTAGAAGGACTGGAACTTGGCGCTGACGATTACATCACCAAACCCTTCAACTTCGCCGAAGTTCTTGCCAGGATCCGCGCCGTACTCAGGGCTC